>NZ_JBFAZW010000045.1:0-77464 GCF_040682015.1 Dactylosporangium sp. NPDC051485 | reverse complement strand
GGCCGCCGCGGGCCCGCAGCCGGCGACGCCCGAGCCGGTGGCGAGCGCGAGCGCCGCGCCGTTCGGCACCCCACCGGTCAGTGGCCCGCCGTTCAGCGCCCCGCCGGTGAGCGGGCAGCCGTTCAGCGCCCCGCCCGGAAGTGGGCAGCCGTTCAGCGCCCCGACCGGGGGTGGGCAGCCGTTCAGCGGCCCGGTGGGGAATGAGCAGCCGTTCGGCATGCCGCCCGCCGCAGGGCCGGTGAGCGGACAGCCCGGACAGGCGTCGCCGGTCGGGTACGTCACGCCGACGTCGGCGCCGCCCGTCGCGCCCGCGTCCGGGCCGCCCGGGGTGCCGGTGTCCGGGCCGCCCGGGGTGCCGGTGTCCGGGGCTCCTGGGGTGCCGGTTTCGGGGACGCCCGGTGGGGGCCGGGGGACGGTGTACCAGACGGGGTCGTATCCGACGGTCGACCCGCGGACGACGCCGGGAGCGCCCGGGCCGCAGGCGTTCCAGGGCCAGCAAGGGCCGCAAGGGTTCCAAGCACCGCAAGGGTTTCAAGGGCGGCAGGGGTTCCAAGCGCCGCAGGGTGCGCAGGGGCCCACGGTGCGGCAGGGGGCGCCCGGGCCCAACCCGTACGTGCCACCGCCCGCCGTGCCCGGGTACGCGGCCGCGCCCGTGTCGCCGGGGCCCAGCAGCCGGGTCATTCCCGTGTACGACGAGCCGGTCGCCCGGCCGGTGCGGCGCGAGCGCGGGAACTGGCTCAACGCGCTGCTCGTCGTCGTCGCGCTCATCGCCGTCGCCGGCGCGGGCACGACGATCTACCTGGTGCAGAGGGATGACAAGCCGGCCTCGACCAGCCACTCGCCGGCGCCGGGCACGGGGACGACCGGGGCCGGCGACGCCAGCGCGGGGACCGGCGGCGGGCCGCTCGGGGGCGACACCACGACCGGGGCGACGACCGAGACCACCACGCACGCGCCGGCCACCACCGCGACGCGGACCGAGACGGTGACGATGCCGGACCTCACCGGCCTGTACATCGACTATGCCAAGGAGAAGCTGCGCGACGCCGGCTTCACCGGCAACATCCGGACCCAGAACAAGGCCACGGACGACCCGGACCAGGTCAACCACGTGCTGGCCCAGGACCCGAAGGCGCAGAACAAGGTGGCCAAGAACGGCACGGTGACGCTGACCGTCGGCATCGCGCCGAAGAGCCCGACCGCGTCGCCCCCGCCGAGCTTCGCGCCGACCGCCTGACCGCCGCCGCACGACGGCGCTGGCAGGCAAGCCCCAGCGCCGGCCGCTTCGCCCCGTCTGGCGACCCGGGCCAGGCGCTGACGGGGCCAACGGACGGACCGGAGTCCCCGAAACGCTTGACAGCAGTGGCAAGACTGATGCCGCACCGTCCACTGCGGACAAAAAGGAGCGGCGGATGTCGAACCCCAACACGTACCTCGACCAGGTGGTCAAGCAGCAGGAGCGGCTCGAGGCCGACCTGCGCTCGAAGCGCGCCGCCGCGCCCGCGTCGGCGCCGGGCCCACTGCCGCGGCAGCAGGCGGCCGGCGGGGGCGGCGGGCGCGGGCGCGGGGCAGGGGAGCAGCCGGCGCCGAACGCGGTCGAGGTGCGGGTGACCGGGTTCGGGCGGTGGAAGACGGTGCTGGTCCCGCCCAATGCCTTCGTCGTGCACACCCGGCGGGGGCGGGACGAGCCGCTGCACGTGGGGCTGGGCGTGTCGTTCCGGTACAACCCGGCGACCGACTCGTACCTGGTCGTGCCGGGGGCCATGCAGACGATCCTGATCAATGCGTACTGCATCTGCCGCGAGCTGCAGGGCGTGCTCGTGCAGGCCTACGTGCAGTGGATCATCGAGGACTTCGCCACCGCGTACCGGCGGCTGGACTTCGGCGACGCCGAGGACCCGATGCGGCTGGTCAACCTGCAGCTCAAGGAGCAGGCCGAGGCGGCCATCAAGGACAAGGTGTCCACGATGGGCGTGGCCGACGTACTCAGCGACAAGCAGCCGATCATCGAGGAGCTCACCGCGCGGCTGCGGGCGGTCGCCGAGGGCTCCGGCAGCGCCGACGCCGGGCTGGGGCTGCGGATCGTCACCGTGCAGATCAAGGAGGCCGTGGTCAGCTCGCAGCGGCTGTGGGAGAACCTGCAGAAGCCGTACCGCGCCGAGCAGGGCCGCATCGCCCGGCTCGCCGAGCTGGCGGCCGAGGACGCGATCGCCGAGCGGGAGCTGACCGCGGGCCGGCAGCGGGAGTCGCAGCGCATCGAGAGCGACCGGGAGCTGGCCGACCTGCGGGCCCGCAACGGGGCGCTCGAGTTCGACCGGGAGGCGGCGGAGACGCTGCGCCGCTCGCAGCGCGAGCAGCAGGACGCGCGGGCCCTCGCCGAGCTGCGGGATGCCACCAACCGGCACGCGCTGGCCCTGGAGCGGGAGCTCGCGGCCGAGGAGGCCGAGATCGGGCGGCTGCGCATCGGGCGGGAGTCCGAGCTGACCCGGCTGGCCGCCGAGGCGGAACTGGGCCTGGCCGAGGCCCGCGGCCGGGCCGCCCACGAGGAGGCCCTGCTGGCCCTGGAGCGGGCCCGGCTGCAGGCGGCGATCGACAACGAGCAGTCCCCGGAGAGCCTGCAGGCGCGGCTGATCGAGCGGCTGCCGGAGATCGTGGCGCGGCTGCCGAAGCCGGACGAGCTGCGCTCGGTCACGATCGGCGGGACGGACGGGACCACGGTGGCGGGACTGATCGCGGAGCTGACCACCGTGGTCGGGGCCCTGCGCCCGGCCCGCGGCGGCTGAGCTCTCCGCTTTCCGGCGGTACGGCGGCAACCAACGGTGAAACGGAACAGCCCGCCCGGTGGGAAACGGGCGGGCTGTCGCCGGGGGTGCTGGGTTCCTTACGGCAGGACGTAGTTCTCGTTGAGGGCGGCGCCGCGGTCCGGCTTGTACTGGTCGAAGCCGCGCGGGTCGCACTGCAGGCCACCGTTGATGCAGTGGTCGGACAGGGCCTTCAGGGTCGGGGCGTCCCACGCGTTGTAGAAGTCGTAGTGGAACGAGTAGCCGCGGCCGCTGGAGAAGTGCACGTTGGACATGTCGCCGCTGACCGGCCAGGCCATCTTGAACTCGATCATCGGCACGGCCACCGGGTGCTCCGGCGGGCAGACCCCGACGACCGGGTAGGCCATGTGCGCCTTGTGGTCCGGGGAGTCCAGGTGCGTGCCGTCCCAGCAGCTGGGGGCCTGGAACCGGACGTTGAGCTGGCTGCCGGCGACGCAGTTGGCCGGGATGTCCCACTGCTTGGTGAGGTCACCGCACTCGAAGCCCTCGACGTGGCCGGGGTGGTTCTGGAAGTCGGCCTGGGTCGAGGACGGGCTGCCGACGACGAAGCGCAGGCCGGCCGGGAAGGGGCGGACGCTGCGGTAGTCGATGACGCCGCTCTTGTAGTAGATGACCTGGCGGCCGACCGGCTGCACGGCCTGGTCGCCGTTGAGCAGGGTGGGCATCCAGTACGCGCTCTTGTCGCCCGGCGTGATGCACGCGGTGCCGCCGGCCTGCAGCGAGGAGAGCGTGGTGTTGGCGTTGGTGGTGGTGTTGCCCATGAACGTGTGCGAGTGCGACGCGCCGGGCAGGCCGAAGAACACGATCGGGTCGTCGGGCAGGTTGCTGCGGCTCACCGAGCAGTTCGCCTGGAACTCGTGGTGGGTCGTCGGCGGGTTGGTCGCCGGCGGGGTCGCGGTCGACGGGGTCACGCCGGTGACCGGCGGGACGGCCGGCACCCAGCCGGGGCCGTCGGTGGCCGGCGGCGTGCTGGCGAAGCTGCCGTAGACCTTCATCTCGTACAGCGAGTAGCCGTAGCCCGTGCCGCGCTGCGTGCCGTACATGCGCACGTAGCGGCCGCTGCCGTTGACGTTGAGCGTCTGCGTGCCGCCGGTGCTGGTGGTGGTGCTGTAGATGTCGGTCCAGGCGTTACCGTCGGCCGAGGTCTGGATCTGGAAGGCCTTCGCGTAGGCGGCCTCCCACTGCAGGACGACCTGGGAGACCGTGGCGGTGGATCCCAGGTCGACCCGCAGCCACTGCGGGTCGCTCCACTGGCTGGACCAGCGGGTCGAGTCGTTGCCGTCGAACGCGGCGGCGGCCGGGGACTCGCCCAGCTCGCTGGAGGACGCGAGGGCCGGGCGGCCCTGCGACAGCAGCGTGGCGGTGGCGGCTTCGGCCGAGGTGAGCTGGATCGCGCCGACGAGCATCGACGCGACCACGGCGGTCGTGACCCCGATCGGGATCAGGGTTCTTCTGAGGCTTCTCGTACTCAATGCAGCTCCCAGGGGTGTGGGGCGGGTGCCTTCGCCGGTGGCGGACCGGCGTGAACGCGCTCGGAGAGCGCTCTCCAAAGGATGCGCCCGACAGGGCCGCCCGTCAATACGCCGGTGCGCTTAACCGGATAATTCGGGCACGATCCGGCACATTTTGGAGAGCGCTCTCCACTGGATTGAGAGGTCCGATGGCCGCCAGACCGGGCTCGCCGGGCCCGGCAGGCTGGTCGGCATGAACGAACTGCATGGCAAGGTCGCGCTCGTCACCGGCGGCAGCCGGGGCATCGGCGCCGCGATCGCCCGGGCCCTCGCGGCCCGCGGCGCGGACGTCGCGATCACGTACCTGAACAGCGAGGACAAGGCGAACGAGGTGGTCTGCGACCTGAAGGAGAAGGGCCGGCGCGGGCTCGCGCTGCGGGCCGACGCGGCCGACCCCGCGGCGGTCGCCGGGGCCGTCGACGAGGCCGCGGAACTGCTCGGCAGGCTGGACATCCTGGTCAACAACGCCGGGGTGTTCCCTGCGGGAGCGCTCTCCGAGTTGGACATCGCGGCGTTCGACCGCACGGTGGCGGTCAACGTGCGCGGACCCTACGCGGCGGCGCGCGCCGCCGCCCGGCACCTCGGCGACGGCGGGCGGATCATCAGCATCGGCAGCAACGTGGCCGAGCGGGTGCCGTTCCCGGGGCTGGCGCTCTACGCGCTGACCAAGACCGCGCTGGCCGGGATGACCCGCGGGCTGGCCCGGGAACTCGGGCCGCAGGGGATCACGGTGAACCTCGTGCACCCGGGGCCGACCAACACCGACGCCAACCCGGCCGACCAGCCGCAGGCGTCGGCGATCGCGGGGCTGACGGCGCTCGGGCGGTACGCGGACGGCGACGAGATCGCCTCGGTGGTGGCGTTCCTGGCCGGGCCGGACGCGCGGTACGTGACCGGGGCGACGGTCAACGCCGACGGCGGCTGGGCGGCGTAACCCATCGTCCGGCCGACGGGGCGCGGGCCACGACCTGTGCCGGCCCGCGCCCCGGCTCCCGCATCACTGCGCCCGCCCGCTGCTGGCCCGGGCGGTCGCCTTCCGGGCCACCACCCCGCGGATCCCGCGGCCGGGGTGCTGCTGATGCTCGTGGCGCCCGGGCGGTACGCCAGGCTGCACCGGCTCTTCGGTCACAGGCGCTCGGGCACCCGCAGCCCGGCGTCGCGGTGGGCGGCGTCGATGACGGTGGCGTAGGACGCGAGCATCCGGGTGTGGCTGAACCGCTCCCGGCTGCCCAGCAGGGCCGGGGTGAACTCGGCCCGCCGGCGGACCGCCTCCGACCAGGCGGCGCTGATCGCCTCCGGTTCCGGCGGGGTGACGAGCCCGTGGCCGGCCACGATGATCGCGGTGTCGCCGATGTCGGTGGAGACCGGCACCGCGCCGCACATCGCCCCCTCGATCAGGCACAGCGGGGCCGCCTCGCCGCTGGTCGAGGTGAGCGCGACGACGTCGCTGGCCGCGTAGACCGCCTCCATGTCCCGGCGGATGCCCAGCAGGTGCAGCCGGGCCAGGCGCCGCGGCTCGTCGTCGAACAGCTCCGTGAGCAGCCCGCACAGCTCGGCGTTGGCCGTGGTCATGCCGGCCCCGCACAGCAGGACGTGGCCGGTCGGCTCCCGCTTCAGGTAGCGGCGGGCGGCGGCCAGGAACAGCGGGACGTTCTTCATTGGGTCGTAGCGGGCGGCCAGGGTGACGACCTTCGCCTTGGCCGGCACGCCGAGCGACCGGCGCAGGGCCGCGCGGTGGCGGGCCGGCACCGGCTGGAAGCGGGACAGGTCCACGCCGTTCGGGATGACCTTCAGCAGTCCGGTCGGGATGCCCGCGGCCTCGTACGCCGAGCGCGTCGACTCCGCGCAGCAGATCGCGGCGGCCACCCGGCCGTCGGCGACCGCCGCCTTGAACTCGGCCAGCGCGCTGCCCTGGTGCTGCGGGTCCGAGCGGTGCAGGCACACCACGACCGGCCGGCGCGGGAAGCCGGGCAGGTTGACCAGGCGCAGCGGCTGCTCCTTGAGCGACAGGATGATGTCGGCCCGCTCGGCGTGCGCGAACGCGGTGGCGACCTCGGACGCGCTGAACGTCCTGCGGGTCGCGGTGTCCCCGCCGATGCGCCGGCCCAGCGGGCGTACCTCGACGCCGACCGCGCGCAGCGAGCGGTAGCTGGCGTCCTCCTCCATGCGCTGCAGGATGGTCTCGCGGCGCATCGCGCCATAGATGCTCAGCACCGAATGGTGATGCGTCCCCCCGGTGTGCAGCCCGGCCACGACCGTGGTGTGCAGGGCCCGGGCGCCGCCGGAGAAAAACCCCTCATAGATCGACATCACGCGCAGTTGGCTTGTCACGGGCAAATCATCGTCCGCACTTCGCCATCTGTCAGGTTGAAACGGCGTTCCCGCGGTGAACTGTGCGTTTCGGGAAAATCACGGAATGGGGCCGATGTGCGCTGGTCAATGGCGTACTCCAATTGGCGTACCGTTTCCTGCGGCTGGCGGGATGGGGTGCGCGGTGTGCTCCCGGTTACGTTGACCGCCATGGGGAACGCGCACCGCTGCGGCAAGCACGTCGTCCTGGCCAACCCGTCCTCACGCATCCCGATCTGGATGGAATGCGCCGTGCACCGCTTCACGCCGATGCAGGTCACGCGGCGCTTCCACGACATCGCGGCGATCGAGTTCTCGTACGAGGAAACCCTCCGGCTGGGCTGGATCGTCGAGTACGCCATGCTGTGACGCCCGGCGTCCGGCCCGGCCTTCGCGGTGGTCGTGATCAGTCCAGATAACCGGGATACAGCAGGGCGAGCTCGTTCGGGTAGGCGGCGATCAGCCGCAGCTCGTCGTCGGTGAGCGGCCGGCCCGTCGCGGCGTTGCAGAGCTGGACCAGTTTGAAGGTCAAGGCCTCGTCCGTCACCGGGACGCCCAGGTCGTCCAGGACGTGCCGGAAGCCGGCCAGGCCGCCGTACTCGCCGGTCAGGACCAGGCGGCCGGGGCGGGCGTGGCGGTCGGACGGGAACGGGCCCAGCAGGTCCTCGTCGTAGAGCTCGTAGTTGCGGTGGTCCTTCAGGGCGCCGTCGGCGTGGATGCCCGACTCGTGGGCGAAGGCGTTCGACCCGACGCCGGGCTGGTTGTTGGGCAGTGGCTGGCCGAAGGCGTAGGAGGCCCAGGCGGCGAAGCGGCGGGCCCACGACAGGTCCAGCTCGTCGCCGATCTCGGCCGAGTCCGGGACGCCGAACCCGTGGTGCAGGGCCAGGATGCAGGAGAGCAGGTCGGCGTTGCCCGAGCGCTCGCCGATGCCGTTGACGCAGGTGTTGATCCAGGCGTCCTGACCGGCGGCGAGGTCGCCGAAGGCGCCGGCGAGGGAGTTGGCCACGGCCATGCCCAGGTCGTTGTGGCAGTGGGTCTCGATGGGCATGGCGACCGCGCCGGCCAGCTTGGCGAAGCGCTCGCCGATGCGGGCCGGGGTGTCGCCGCCGATGGTGTCGCAGTAGCGCAGGCGGTCGGCGCCGGCCTCGCGGGCGGCGAGGGCGAACTCGGTCAGGAAGCCCTCGTCGGTGCGCGAGCCGTCCTCGGCGTTGACGCCGACGGTTTCGGCGCCGACCGACTTGGCCGCGCGCACGGCCGCGGTCATCTCGCGGATCAGCGCGTCGCGGTCGAGGCGGCCGCGGAACTTGTTCTGCAGCATCTGGTCCGAGGTGGAGATCGACAGGTTGTAGTGGCGCAGTCCCAGGCCGGCCGAGCGCTCGACGTCGGCGGCGACCGCGCGGCACCAGCCGGACAGGCGCAGGCCCCCGAACGCGCCGGCCTTCTCCAGCGCGGTCTGCGCGCGCACGTACGGCACCTCGTGGAACAGGAACGGGAAGCCGATCTCGGACTGCGCCACGCCGAGGCGGCCCAGATAGAAGTTCACCATCGTCTTGCCGAACTTCGACAGCCCGGTCCGGGCCGTCTGCACCCCGTCCCGGTTCGTGACGTCGAGGAAGTGGATGCGCGGCTTGCTTACGGTCGACATGACTCCAGATTGACGATATCGATGATGCTGTGTCAATGTTGACGAAAATCAACATGAGCAGGTGGCTGGCATGGACAAATTGGTCAACGCCGACGAGGCGGCCCGGCGGCTCGGGGTGAAGCCCGCGACGCTGTACTCCTACGTCAGCCGCGGCGTGCTGACCCGCCGCAAGGCCGATGACGGGCACAGCGTGTTCGACGCCGCCGAGATCGACCGGCTGGCGCGGCGCGGGCGGCCGAGGCGACCCGCCGGCGGCACCGAGCTCGTCATCGAGTCCGCCGTCACCATGCTCGGCGAGGACCGGCACTACTACCGCGGGCGCGACGCCATCGGCCTGGCCGCCGGCTGGGGCCTCGAGCAGGTGGCCGCCTGGCTGTGGGACGGCACCGCGGAGGGCTGGGCGGCCGACCCGCAGGGCGTCGCGGCGGCCCGCCGGGCGCAGGAGGGGCTCGCCCCGGCCGTGCTGCCGCTGGAGCGGCTGCAGGTCATCGTCACCGCGCTCGCGGTCGCCGACCCGATGCGCTTCAACCTGGACCCGGCCGCCGTCGCGCTGGCCGGCCAGGGCCTCATCGCCGGCATGGTGGACGCGCTGCCCGGGCCCGGGACGGGGGAGCAGCGGCCGGTGCACGAGCGGCTGTGGCGCAAGCTCGCGGCCGAGGGGGCCGACCCGGCGCTGGCCGATCCGCTGCGCTTCGCCATGGTGCTGCTGGCCGACCACGAGCTCGCCTCCTCCACGCTGGCCGCGCGGGTGGCGGCGGCGGTGCGGGCCGACCCCTACGCGGTGGTCGCGTCCGGGCTCGGCGTCACCAGCGGGGCGCTGCACGGCGGGGCGTCGCTCGGCGTCGAGACGATGCTGGCCGAGATCGACGAGCCGGGCCGGGCCTCGTTCGCGATGGGGGAGCGGCTGCGGCGGGGCGAGCGGATCCCGGGCTTCGGGCACGCCGTGTACCGCTCCGGCGACGCCCGCGGCGAGGCGCTGCTGGAGCGGGTGCGCTCCGCGGTGCCCGGGCACCCGCGGCTGGCCGTGGCCGAGGCGGTGCTCGACGAGGCGCGCCGGCGGCGGCTGCCGGCCGTGAGCGTGGACCTGCCGCTGGGGCTGCTGACCCACCTGGCCGGGATGCCCCGCGGCGCCGGGGAGGCGATCTTCGCCATCTCGCGGACGACCGGCTGGCTGGCGCACGCCATGGAGGAGTACGCCCGCCCCACCCGCGTGCGCCTGCGGGCCGCCTACACGGGCCCGCTGCAATGATCGCCGCGTTCGCATACGTCTCTGGGATGTGATCACTCGGCGGTGGGTCCCCGCGTCGGCGCTGGCCGCCGTGGCGGTGTTCTTCGTGACGCTGGTGCTGCTGGCCTCGTACAACCCGTGGCACTACGTGCGCCTGATGCCGTTCGGCCGCAACGGCGTCGTGTTCTCCACGCTGGCGCTGGCGCCGCTGCTGCTGCTCTGGGCGGTGTGGCTCGTGGTCGGCAACCGGATCGCGCGGGTGGTCGTGTCCGTGCTGACGGCCCTGCTGACGCTGGGCTCCTGCGCGATCGGGTGGGCAAACCAGTCCCTCGGGGACCCGGAGCCGAGAAAGATCACCGTCCTCGGGGTCTCGCCGGACGGGCGGTTCGAGCTGGTCGACGAGTACTCCGCCGTCATGTTCTTCACCGCCGTCGAGCGGGTGCGGCTGCGCAGCCGGGCCGGGCTGGCCAGCCGCGCGTCCGGCCAGGCGCTGGCCTGCTTCCAGCACCAGACCGACGACGCGCGCTCGCCGTCGCGGGTGCTGCGCTCGGCGCGGTTCGTCGGCGCCACCGAGGTCGAGGTCGTCAGCGGCGACGGGGTGGCCTGGAGGACCACCTTCGACCCCGGGACGCTGGTCGCGGCGAGCACCCTTGCGCGGGGCTGCAACGGCTGAGGGAGGGGCCCGGGATACGGGGCGGGGCCGATACAGTCGGTAGGGTGACCACGGACAACCCGTTCTTCGCGCTGAGCGACCTGCCGTACCAGTTGCCGCCCTTCGACCGCATCGACGTCGAGCACTACCTGCCGGCCTTCGAGCGGGGCATGCAGGAGCAGCGCGCCGAGGTCGCGGCCATCGCCGCCGATCCGGAGCCGCCGACGTTCGACAACACGCTGGTGGCGCTGGAGCGCTCCGGCCGCGTCCTGCAGCGCGTCTCCGCCGCGTTCTTCACCGTGACCAGCGCCGACACGAATCCCCGGCTGCAGGAGATCGAGGCCGAGGTCGTACCGCGGCTGTCGGCCCACAGCGACGCGATCATGCTCGACCCCGGGCTGTACCGCCGGATCAAGAGCCTCTACGAGCGCCGCGACGAGCTGGGGCTCGAGCCCGAGTCCGCCTGGCTGCTGGAGCGCTACCGCGTCGAGTTCGCGCGGGCCGGGGCCGAGCTTTCGGCGCAGCAGCACGTGCGGCTGCGCGAGATCAACGCCGAGCTGGCCAAGCTGGCCACCGAGTTCGGCAACCTCGTGCGCGACGAGATGAAGGCCGGCGCGGTCGTGGTCGACACCGAGGCCGAGCTCGACGGGCTGACCGAGGACGCGATCGCCGCGGCGGCGGTGGCCGCGCGCGACCGGGGCCTCGACGGGAAGTACGTCCTCAATCTGATCCTGCCGACGGCCCAGCCCGCGCTGGCCGCCCTGCACGACCGGGCGCTGCGCGAGCGGCTGCACACCGCGTCGATCGGGCGGGGCGCGCACGGCGACGCCAACGACACCAGCGCCATCGTGCTGCGCATCGTGCGGCTGCGGGCCGAGCGGGCCCGGCTGCTGGGCTTCGAGCACCACGCCGCCTACAACATCGCGGACAACACCGCCCGCTCGGTCGGGGCGGTCGAGGAGATGCTGGCCAAGCTGGTGCCGGCGGCGATGGCCAACGCCGCCGCCGAGGCCGAGGACCTGCAGGCGGCGATCGGCGACGACTTCACCCTGCAGCCGTGGGACTGGGCGTACTACACCGAGCGCATCCGCCGCGAGCGCTACGCGATCGACGAGAACGAGCTGCGCCCGTACTTCGAGCTGGAGCGGGTGCTGCGCGACGGGGTGTTCTTCGCCGCCGGCAAGCTCTACGGGCTGCGCTTCGACGAGCGGCCCGACCTGCGGGCGTACCACCCCGACGCCCGCGTGTTCGAGGTCTTCGACCGCGACGGCGGGCCGCTCGGCCTGTACGTCGGCGACTTCTTCACCCGCGCCTCCAAGCGCGGCGGCGCGTGGGCCAACGCCCTGGTGGCGCAGTCCCGGCTGTTTGGCACCGCCCCGGTCGCGGTCAACAACCTCAACATCAACCGGGCCCCGGACGGCGAGCCGACCCTGCTCACCCTGGACGAGGTGCGCACCCTCTTCCACGAGTTCGGACACGCCCTGCACACGCTGTTCTCGCAGGTGTACTTCCCGAAGTTCGCCGGCACCAGGGTGCCGCGGGACTTCGTGGAGTACCCGTCGCAGGTCAACGAGGTGTGGATGCTCTGGCCCGAGGTGCTGGCCAGCTACGCGCTGCACCACCGCACCGGGGAATCGCTGCCCCAGGAGGTCGTCGAGCGGCTGCAGGCGGCGGAGCGGTTCAACGAGGGGTTCGCCACGACGGAGTACCTGGCGGCCACCCTGCTCGACCTCGCCTGGCACACCCTGGACGCCGACGCGGCGGCCGCGGTCGACGTCGTCGTCGCGTTCGAGTCGGCGGCCCTGGAGCGGGCGGGCGTGGCGACGCCATTCGTGCCGCCGCGGTACCGCACTACCTACTTCGCCCACATCTTCAGCGGCGCCGCCTACAGCGCGGGCTACTACTCCTACATCTGGAGCGAGGTCCTCGACGCCGACACCGTCGACTGGCTGACCGAGCGCGGGGGCCTGCGCCGCGACAGCGGCGACGCGTTCCGCGACGGGCTGCTGGCCAAGGGCGGCAGCGCCGACGCGATGGAGGTGTACCGCACGTTCCGTGGCCGCGACCCGCTGATCGAGCCGTTGCTCAAGCGCCGCGGGCTCACGAGTGACGTGACGCGGTGACGCTCCGTACGGTTCCTTAGATTTCCTTTAAGCCAGGATTTCGTAGGGGATCCCGCCTTTCGGTACGGGCGCCACATTCGTAAGCTGTCGCGGTGCGTGGCGCCACCTCCCGGCGCAGGCGCGCTGCCGCACGCCGTCTGCACTTGCGCAGACTGGCGTTGCTGGCCGCGGTCAGCCTCGTCGCCTCATTGATCAGTGTCGGTGTGTCCTGGGTGATGTTCCCGGTGCAGCCGGCCGCCGTTGCCGACGACGTGAACTTCGACACGGCCAAGTTCTACGAGACCAACGCGAGGGCCAACGCCGCCCGCGGGGTCGCCCAGGCCGCCCTGCCGGGCGCGTCGCTGGTGCCGAAGCCGGTGGCCGGCCTTACGCAGGCACAGACCAACAACGCGTTCATCGTGGTCGAGGTCGCCCGCCAGATGAACCTGCCACCGCGCGCCATGGTGGTGGCGATCGCGACCGCGCTGCAGGAGGCGCAGCTGAAGAACCTGGCCAACCCGAAGGTGCCGGCCTCGATGAAGCTGCCGCACGAGGGGATCGGGACGGACTACGACTCGGTGGGCATCTTCCAGCAGCGCGTGAGCATCTGGGGCACGCCGGAGCAGCTCATGGACCCGGCCTTCGCCTCGGCCAAGTTCTACACGAAGCTGATGAAGGTCAACGGCTGGCAGCAGATGAGCGTCACCAACGCCGCGCAGGCCGTCCAGCGCAGCGCCTTCGCCGGCGCGTACGCCAAACACGCCACCAACGCCCAGAAGATCGTCGACGAGCTGACGGCTTGACGCGCGGCGCCTGCCACGGCCACCGTTCGCCGTGGGTGGCGCACTTCGGCGCGCTCGCGCCGCGAACCCTCACCTGAGCAGCCTCGGCATAACGCGACCACGGGCACGCGCCCGGTTCGCCTTGCCGCTCGGGCGCGTGAGGTGGAAGGTTGCCGCCTTGACCGCTTGCGGCGAGAACTTTCCGCCTTGACCGTCCAAGGCGGAAGGTTGCCGCCCGGACCGCTTGCGGCGAGAACTTTCCGCCTCGACCGCGCAAGGTGGAACGTTGCCGCCTGGACCGGCCAAGGCGGAAACTTTCCACCTTGGCTGCGGACGGGAGGGTTGCTGTCAGCGGCGGTGGATTCCGTTGTTCAGCCCCGGTTGTCTGACCAGCTCGGCCGCCGGTCTCCCGCGAGAACGCGGTGAAGGCGAGGAGTTCGGCCGCGGGCGTCGTCGAGATCGAGCCCGGACGTTGTCGGCGTCGGGCTGGTCGAAGAGTGTGCGGACCAGAGTCGCGACCCCCCACGCCGATCTCGGGACCTTGGTCGGCCAGTTGCTCGGGCATGTGGCGGCGGCGCCGATCGCGTGCACGAGGCCGCAGCCGGCGGCGGAGACGGAGAGGCGCACCTTGAGCAGGCCGCGGGCGGGTCAGGCTGCGCAGGAACTCGGGCTCACGTGGCAATGCGGCGCCGCCTGCCTTCACCGGTGCGGCTATCGCATCACGCCCGCGGCGGACGGCTCGTACACGACCTCCGTGGACGCGACCGTGGTGGGGAGGTTGCCGCCTTGACCGGTCGAGGCGAAAAGTTTCCGCCGCAAGCCGGCGCGGGGGAAGGGTTTGCGCGTGGGCCCGGGCGGTGACGCCGAGCCGTTGATGGAAGCCGCCGCGAGGAAGGGCTTGCGTGGGGGAAGGGCTTGCGCGTGGGCCCGAGCGGTAACGTCGAGCCGTTGACGGAAGCCGGCGCGAGGAAGGGCTTGCGCGGGGAAGCGTTTGCGCGTGGGCCAAGGTGCTGACGCCGGGCCGTTGACGGAAGCCGGCGCGGGGGAGGGCTTGTGCGGGGGCAGGGCTTGCGCGTGGGCCAGGGCGCTGACGTCGAGCCGTTGACGGATGACTCTGAGCGGTTGGATTTGGCGACTGGTCCAACCAGTTGATGGGTGGCACACTGCCGGGCGTGGAGTTCGTGCCCGCCAGCCGGAGTTCCGTGTCCGACCAGGTGTTCGGGCAGGTGCGCGACGCGATTCTCGGCGGGGTGTACCGGCCGGAGGCCAGCCTGCGCAGCGAGCGGGAGCTGGCCGCCGTATTCGAGGTCAACCGGCACGCCGTGCGGGAGGCGCTGCGGCGGCTGCAGCAGCTCGGGCTGGTGCGGGTGGCACAGGGCGGAGCGACCCGGGTGCTGGACTGGCGTCGCCACGCCGGGCTGGACCTCGCGATGGCGCTCACCGGCGTGCGGGACGTGCTGCCGTTCGACACGGTGGTCCGCGACGTGCTGGAGATGCGGGCCTGCCTCGGGGCCGACGCGGCCCGGCTGTGCGCGCAGCGGGCCTCCGGCGACGGGCGGGCCGCCGTGGTGGCCGCGGTCGAGGCGTACGCGGCGGCGGGCCCGGACCTGGACGCCATGGACGAGGCGAACGTCGCGCTGTGGCGGGAGGTCATCGTCGGCGGCGGGAACGTGGCGTACCTGCTGGCCTTCAACAGCCTCGTCGGCGGCGCGCTGGCGGTCGGCCGGGTGCCGGCCGGGCGGCGGGCCGCCGAGCTGCTCGACGTCGCCGGGCACCGCCGGCTGGGCGAACGCATCGTGGCCGGGGATGCGTCCGCCGCGCGGGACCAGGCCTGGGTGCTGCTCACCGCCCCCATCGGTGCGGAAACCGCACGCCCCCGCCCCCGCAAGGAGATCGAGGCATGATCCCCGCCGTGCTCTACGCGGTGCCGGCGACCTGGCGCCGTCCCGGCCGGCGGCCCGCCGCATGAGGCGCCCGGCTCTGGTGCTGTTCGCGGTTGCCGCCTTGGTCGAGCTGGCGGGGGTGGCGGCAGGTGTGCACGTCCTGCAGTGGATCGCCAAGCCCCTCTTGGCGCCGCTGCTCATCTGGTACCTCGTCCAGCGCGGACGCCGCGATGCTGTCGCGGTCGGGCTCGCGTTCGCGACCGCGGGCGACGTCGTGCTGCTCGTGCCGGGGGAGCGCTGGTTCCTTGCCGGCATGGCCTGCTTCCTCGGCACGCAGGTCGCGCTGGTGGTCGCGTTCCTGGGGAGGGGCCGGCCGAGGACGGCCGCCGTGATCGGGTACGCGGTGCTGTGGGCCGGCCTCAACGCGCTGCTGTGGGGTCACCTCGGGCCGCTGCGGGTGCCGATCCTGGGCTACAGCCTGGCGCTGGCCGCGATGGCCTGCGCGGCCACCGGCGTCTCGGCCCGGGTCGGGCTCGGCGGGGCGCTGTTCCTCGGCTCCGACCTGCTGATCGGGGCCGGCGCGGCGGGGCTGGACTTTCCTGGCCGCGACGTGCTCGTCATGGCCACGTATGCCGCCGCGCTGCTGCTCATCGCGACGGGCTGGGCGCGGGCTCGGGAGGCGACGGCACAGGGTGCGGCGGGCGGCGCCAGCGTCGTGCCAGTACCGCGGCCAAGCCGGCTCCCGCCGCGTTGACCAGCACGTCGTCGAGGGCGGTGACGCGGCCGAGGTCGAGGACGTACTGCAGCGTCTCGAGCACGGCCGAGCCCAGCGCGGCCAGGCCCGTCACCGCCCAGGCGCCCAGCCGCCACCGCATCGGGCCGAAGACCCCGAAGGCGGCGAACACCGCCAGGTTGCCGCCCATCTGGATGATCGCCTCGCGCGGGCCGCTGGTCAGCACGCCGGCGAGGCCGCGGACCG
This sequence comes from Dactylosporangium sp. NPDC051485, assembly GCF_040682015.1. NCBI lineage: Bacteria > Bacillati > Actinomycetota > Actinomycetes > Micromonosporales > Micromonosporaceae > Dactylosporangium > Dactylosporangium sp. NPDC051485. The sequence continues at coordinate 61,511 of NZ_JBFAZW010000045.1, read as the reverse complement.
GGTCCAGGTTGATCCGGCGCGGGTTCGGTGTCGGCCAGAGAATCATGACGACCCACGGGGCGGTGCCGACGATGGTCCCGATGAGGCCGAGCCGGGCCTTGGTCATGGCCCGACGGTAACCGGGCGGCGCGGCGGCCGGGTGTGCGCGCCGAGGAGATTCAGTGTGCGTGCGCGGGGGCGCTCACCTGGAGTACATCCGCCAATGCCGTGATCTCGGCGCCGCACGGGTAGTCGAAGCTCACCCGCACCTCGTCGCCGGTGAGCACCTCGACCGGCTGGGCGACCGGCACGACCAGGTAGTTCATCGTCCAGTCGACGCTGCCGGGCGGGTCGTAGCCGAGCGCCAGCAGGTTCTTGGTGATCAGCCGGACGGCGTTGACCACGCCGGGCCGCTCGGCCACGAACGTCAGGTCGGCGGTGCACCGGCTCGGCAGCGGGTCGGCGTAGAAGAACTGCTGGAACACCTGCGGGGCGGCGAGCTCGACCGTGCGCGGCTGGACGCTCTCCGGCACCTGGAAGACGGGAGCGGGGACGGTGTAGCCGAAGTACGTGAAGTCCTGCTCGACCGGCTGCGCCGCCTGCACGCAGGCCTCGGGCAGGAAGCGGGGCAGGGGGCCGCCGATGTGGCGCAGGTAGCGGCGCTTGAAGCTGTTGAGCACCTCGATCTGGCGCTCCCGCAGCAGCCCGACGTGCAGCATCTCGCACATCACCAGGTCCACCTGCTCCTGGGGCAGGTAGTCGCGGGCGTCGGCGTGCAGGACCCGCACGGCGTCGCCAACCGCGGCGGCCAGGGCGGCCCGGGCGGCGGCGAACACGCGCGGCTCGCGCTCCACGGCGATGACGGTGGCGCCCTCGCGGGCGGCGAAGAAGCTCAGCACGCCGGTGCCGGCGCCGAGGTCGAGCACGCGCATGCCGGGGGTGACGGTGCAGGCGATCGCCTCCGCGAAGGCGCTCATCCGGCGGTCGTCGCCGAGCAGCAGCGCCTGGTACTGCAGCGGGATCACGTCGGCCGGGAACCCCGTGTACTCCGCGTCGAGGCCATCCATGGGCACAGGGTAGTCGCTCGATCGCCCTTGGTAGTGCCGTTCGGTGCAGGCCGAGGTCGTCCCATTTCCTACGGAGTGGTCACCGCTCGCCGATGTTCTTCAGCGGCGTGGGGTCGTCGGCGTTGGCCGGGGCGTTCCACTTCTGCAGCTTCGAGCCGTTGCAGGTGGCCACGGTGAGCTTGCTGACGGTGGTGCTGCCCTTGAAGATGTCGTTCGCCGGCAGCTTGGCGTCGTCGAGGTCGGTCGGGACGAGGCAGTTGCCCTTGTAGTCCTTGATGACGTAGCTCGTCCCGTAGTTGCCGTCGCCCATGTCGTAGTACACCGTCCACTTGACGGCGTTGGTGTCGGTCAGCGGGCACTGCTGGACGGTGACGAAGTGCTGCGCCGCCGGGCTCGGGTCGGCGGTGGTCAGGCAGTAGGTCTTGTACGTCTTGGTGCTGTCGTAGGTGCTGATCAGCCCCTGGGCCGAGCCCTTGGTGGTGCCGTTGCCCGGGATGGAGAACCGCTGGTTCCAGCCCACGTTGAGCGGGTTCGGCGCCTGCTTGCACGGCCACACGATGAGGAAGCCGATGGTGGTGTCGAAGTTCGTCACGTCGATGCAGCGGCCGAACTGCTTGAAGTTGACCAGCTGGTACGGCGCGCCGGCGGCCCCGGCGCCGACCGACGCCTCGGGGGCGAAGGTCCTGGTGTTGTCCGCCGCGCCGCCGCAGGAGCTGAGCTCGACGAACGCGCCGGGCGTGCTGGCGGACTTGGCGTGGAAGCACAGGCCGCCGAGGCTGGTGCCGTTGGACGCGGTGCTCTGGAAGTTGGAGCTGTCGTTGATGTTCCAGCGCTGGTGGTACGGAATGGTCAGGCTCCCGCACGGCTGGAACTGCACCAGGGAGCCCGACACCGGGTTCGCCCCGGAGTCCAGGCACATGCCCTGGGGGTTGGCCTGGGTCCTGGACGAGACCAGCTGCAAGGTGAGGTTCCTGGTGTACGCGAAGGTCTGCCGCGAGTTGCCCGCGCTGCACGGCTGGGTGGTCACGTTGGTGCCCACTGTCGGCGAGCTGGAGCCCGCGTCGAGGCAGTAGGCGCCGCCGTAGAACTTGAGCAGGCCGCCCTCGACGTTCTCGTTGGTGAGCCGGAAGACGTACGTGGCGGTCAGGGTGCGGGCCGCCGGGTCGTTCGTCTTGATCGGCTCGAGCCGGCCGGTCGGGCTGGCCTTGTCCGTGCCGGTCGAGGTGATCACGGCGTTGGCCGGCACCGTGCGCAGGATCGAGGCCCTGGTCCTGCATTCGTTGGTGTCGGTCCCGGTGGCGTCCTGGAACTGCACCGACACCTGGTAGCGGCCCTGCAGGCCGCCGCCGGTGCGGCCCAGGAGCGGGTCGGCCGCCGGCAGGCACTGCAGGTCGGAGATGCGGCCGGCCGAGGCGCGGATGCTGCCCACGATGACGTCGAGGCCGGCCTGCGCGGCGTGCAGTGCCTTGGCCCGGTTGAAGGTCTCGGCCGTGTCGCGCAGCTGCGTGATGGCGATCGGGACCATCAGGGTGCTCAGGGACGTACCGACCAAGGTGAGCATCATGGCGAGCGGCAGGGAACCGTCGTCGCGCCGGCGCAGGCGCTGCAGGGCGCGGAGCATCACGGCCTCGCTTCCGGGCAGATGGTCGTCGGGGTGGTGGTGAGCTTGCTGTTGAGCGCGGTGAAGGTGAGGTCGGTGTAGGCCTCGGTCCGGCCGCTGCCGGGGTTGGAGGCGACGTACAGCTGGATCCGCAGCCGCTGGTAGGACGTGTTGTCGCTCGTAGGTATCGAGAACGAGCTCTTGCCCACGTTGACCTGGGAGGCCAGCACGGTCCACCGGCCGGTCGGCTTGGAACCCTTCTCCGAGCGCCAGGCCTGCCGCCGCAGCGTCTTGCCGCCCAGGTACAGCTCCAGCTGGACGCAGTCGGGGATTCCGCTGGGGGTGCCGGGGTTGAGGTACTCGATGAACGTGTTGCCGCTGGTGTCGGTGTGGATCGGGCCGAAGCCACCGGAGTAGCGCAGCTCCCGGTCCAGGCGCAGGAACGCGGTGTTGAGCTGGGCCTGGGTCAGCGCGACCATCTCGTTGGCGTTGCCGGCCTTGAACAGCTGCACCAGGCCGGTGGTGAAGATGGCCATGACGATCGACATGATGCCGGTGGTGACGGCGAGCTCGGCGAGGGTGACGCCGCGATCGTCCCCTCGCCGCGTGGCGGCGCTCAAGCGCTCGACGAGCCTCATGTGATCTTCCAGACGAAGGTGAAGGTCGAGGTGGCGCCTGTCCTGTCGGTGACCTTCAGCGTCACCTCGTAGGAGCCGCTGGTGGTCGGGGTGCCCGTCATGACGCCGTTGTTGTTCGTCGTGGTGAGCGTGATGCCGGGCGGCAGGTTGGTGGCCGACCAGGTGTACGGCGTGGTGCCGTCGGTCGCCGTGGCCGTCTGGGTGGCGATCGCGGTGCCCTTCGTGCCGGTCCTGTCCGGCGCCGAGGCGGCCGGGGAGGTGATCCTCAGGCCGGAGTCCACGGTGACGTTGACCGGCACGACGGTGGAGTTGGTCGCGCCGCGGCTGTCGGTGACGTTGATGGTGACGAGGTACCGCGTGCCGCCCGTGATCGTGCCGGTGATCAGCCCCGCCGGGGACATCGACAGGCCGGGCGGCAGGTTCGGGGAGGAGAAGGTGTACCCGCCCGAGCCGCCGGCGGCGTCCACCGAGCCGCTGTAGGCCGTGCCCTTCGTCAGCGCGATCGGGTTGGTGGCGTTGGGCTTCTGCACGGCGACCTTGGTGTTCCACTGGAAGGTGGCGTTGGCGGTCTTGCCGTACGTGTCGGTGACCGCCACCTTCACCGTCGCGGCCGCGGCGGCGCCCGTCGCCGTGCTGCTGCCGGTGATGACGCCGGTCGTCGGCGCGATCGACAGGCCGGCCGGCAGCCCGGTGGCGGTCCAGGCCATCGGCGCGGTGCCACCGGTCATCGGGACGGTGTAGGACACCGCGGAGCCGGCGTCCCACGTCTGGTTGGCCGGCTGCGTGACGGCCGGCAGCGCGTTGACGGTCCAGTTGAACGAGGTGTCATTGGTGCCGGCCTGGTCCTTCACCACCATCCGCACCACGTAGACGCCGGCCACGGTCGGGGTGCCGGTGACCACCCCGGCGTCGCTGATGGACAGGCCCGGCGGAAGGTTCTCGGCCGACCACGTGATCGGCGGGTAGGCGGTCGACGCGGTCAGCCTGAGCGCGGTGATCGCAACGGTCACCTCGCTGGTCTGGTTGCCGGGGTTGTCCGGCAGCGGCGGGGTGACGGTCACGCTCGGGTTGAAGATCGGGTCGCTGGTGCTGCCGGAGATCAGCGTGTCGGTCATGTAGGAGCACTCGCCGCCCGCGCAGGCGCGGGAGTTCTGCCAGGTGACCGCGACGACGACGCGGTAGAACGACATCGGGTTGCTCACGCGCGAGGACAGCAGGCACGACGCGTCGCTCAGCTTCGGGTCCATGTCGCTCAGCTTCGGGTCCATGACGCAGGTGCCGAGGTACCAGTGCCGCCGGAAGACGGTGCCGTCGAACGTGCGGGTCTCGGGAATGGTCGGCAGGAGCTGCGGGGGCGGCGGGTTGGCGCTCGCCGTGGTGGGGTCCAGCGTGCTGTCCACGGCCGGCTTCATCGAGTCCTTGAGCGCGGTCAGGTCCAGGTTGGGCACGCGGTCGGTGAGGAACTGGTTGGCCACGTCGATGGCGGTGCGGCCCTGGGCCAGCTTCGGGCCGGGCAGCGAGCGGACCATCTCCACGCCGTCGTGGGCGTAGCGGATGGCGATCTGCAGGCCGCGCTGCTTGTTGATGGTGTTGGTGGTCGAGATGAAGAACGTGGTGAGCGCGGTCATGACCACGCCCATGATGGCGAGCGAGGTGAGGACCTCGACGAGGCTGAACCCCTCGTCGGCGCGGCGGCAGTCTCTGCTCATGGCGGCCGTCACGTCTGCGGGGCGTAGAACGCATCGAGGCTGATCGTGACGACCGCCTTGTCCAGGCTCGTCGAGCTGGTCGGGGCGAAGTTGACGGAGCTGATGAGCATGGCCCTCGGCTGCACCTGCTGCAGCTGGTCCAGGAACGGGTTCATCTTGGCGGTCGGGCCGGCCACGTTGAGGCTGACCGGCAGCGCGTACATCTCGTAGCCGACGGTCGCCTTGAGGTCCACGGCGGTGCCGACGCTGACCCCGCTCACGGTCACGCCGGCGAGCTCGCCGGCCTTCTGCAGCTCGCGCAGCAGGTCGGCGGCGGCGTCGTCGGCCGGCAGGGCGGCCCGGTCCTTGGCCAGATCGGTCTTGTACCGCTCGATGTTCGCGAACTGCTTGGCGAGGTCGGCCAGCTCCTTGCGCTTGCCGGCGTTCTCGATCTCGGTCTTGGCGGCGCTCTCCCGGATCGACGTGGTATCGGCCTTCTTGGGGGCGATGAGGAAGTAGTAGCCGAACGCGACGATGACGACGGCGAACAGGGCGCCGCCGAGCAGCCACAGGCGGTCGTTGCGCATCACTTGCCCCCGCTCGCGGTGGGGGCGGCGGTGGGCGTGTTGAACCGTCCGCCGAGCGCGGCCCTGGTGATCTCCATGCGGATGGTGAACGTCACGGCGTTGTTCTCCTCCGTCGCGTCGGTCGGGAACGGGTTGGCGATTCCGTTGAGCGTCGCCAGGGCGTCCACGTACGCGGCGACGACCGCCTTCGTCTGCGCCGTGCCGTTCACGATGATCGTCCCGACCTTGCCCGGGTTGGCCTGCGTCGCGGCGGTGTCCTGGTTCAGGGCGCAGGTGATGCCGGTGAGCTTGACGTGCTTCGCGTCCGCGGTGTCGCGCAGCGAGGCGATCACCTTCGACCAGGACAGGTCCCGCTCGAGCACCTTGCGCAGCCGCTCGTCGATCAGCTTCGAGTCACCCTGGATCTTGGTGAGCTCGTCGTACTTGTTGTGGCGCTCGCGGATCAGGCCCTGCCGGGTGTCCAGGACCGCCTGCAGTTCCTCGTCGGCGCTGGAGTGCTCGTGCACGGCGAGGCCGTACCAGCCGCCGACGAGCGCGGCCACCACCACGACGCCGCTGATCACCAGGCGGCGCAGGCGGCGCACGTGCCGCGTCTCGGCGATCTCCAGCGGCATGAGGTCGGCCGCGATCGGCAGGATCCGGAACGTGCGCGCGGTCGCGTCGGGGAACGCCGGGTGCGGGGCGCCGCCCCAGGACCCGGCCTTGCGCGGTTTCTCGGCGCCATTCTCCGGCGGTTGTACGTCCTGAGCCTGCTCGACCGGCGCCAGCCGCTCGGCCGGCGCCTCCAGCCGGCTCGGGGCATTCTGCCGGCTGTGCGTGTTCTGCCGGCTCGGGGCGTCCTGCTGGCTGTGCGCGTTGTGCTGGCTCGGCGCGTTGTGCTGGCTCGGGGCGTGCTGCTGGCTGTGCGCGTTGTGCTGGCTCGGCGCGTTGTGCTGGCTCGGGGCGTGCTGCTGGCTGTGTGCGTTGTGCTGGGTCGGGGTGTTCTGCTGGGCTGGCGCTTTTTGCCGGGTCGGTGCGTCTTGTTGCGGCGGTGCGGCTTGCTGGGCCGGCGCGAGGGCGGGCGGCAGTTGGGCGGTCGGCGTGCCCTGCGAGGGCGGTGCCTGGACCGTGGGCAGCTGGGCGGTCGGCCAGTCCGTGGGCTGCGGGTGCTCCTGCGGCTCCGGTCCCGTCGCCGGGGTTGGTGCTACCGCTGGGGCCGGTGATGGAGCCGCGGCCGGTTGCGGGGTCCAGGTGGCGGTCGGCAGGGTGGCCGGTCGGGCCGGTGGTTCGTCCGATGTGGACGGTGGCAGGTCGGCGTACGGGGTGCGCTCCCACCCCTCGGCCGGGGGCGGCGGGGGAGGAGGCATCGCCCAGGACGGCAGAGCGTTGCGTGGCTCGGCCGGTGGGGCCTGCAGATGGTTGGCCACGATGTCGGCGGGGGCGGTGAGCGGATCGAACCCGCCCGCCGAGGACATCGCCCGCTCGGTCAGCGTGGCCGACGGGGCCGAGCGAGTCGGTCGGGCCGGGTCGGTCGGCTCGTCGAGGTCGGGTAGCAGGAGCTCGCCGTGGACGTAGCGGGGGAACTCGCGGCGCACCGGGACCGCGGCGGCATCGGCCGGGGCCGTGACCGGCGCGGCCCCGGGCGCCGTCGTTCCGGGCAGCATGGTCCCCGACAGCGTGGACCCGGACAGCGTGGACCCGGACAGCGTGGACCCGGACAGCGTGGACCCGGACAGCGCGGACCCGGGCAGCGTGGAGTCGGGTGCGGGCTCGGGCAGTGCGGATCTGGACAGCGTGGAGTCGGGCAGCGTGGGCTCGGGTGGTGGCCAGGCCGGGGGAGGGCCGGCGGGCACGACGCGGACCGGCGGGCCGGCTGGGATGGGCCCGTCGAGTTCGCTGTAGCCCGACCGCCCGTAGCTTGGCTGTCCGTAGTCGGGCTGGTCATAGTCGGACTGTCCGTAGCTGGGCTGTCTGTGGGCGGGCTGGTCCGATGTGGACTGATCGTGGGTGGATCGGTCGTAGGCGGGCGGGTCGTACGTTGACCGGTTGTAGGTGGGCCGGAGGTACGAGGACTGCTGGTAGGTGGGCTCGTCGGGGGCGGGGCGCGGGTCATGGCGGTTGGCGCGCATGCGGCGGTCGCGTTCCACCTCGTCCAGGTGGTCGTCGGCCTGGTCGTCGAAGGACGGCAGGACGATGCCGGTCAGGCGGCGCTCCGGGTCCTTGCGACCGGAGTCGGCCCAGGTGGCCTCCTGCTGCCATACGGGCACCTGCTCGTCGTCCGGGCCGCTCATGCTGTCACCTCCGCTGTGCTCGGGCGCCGGCGTGAGCCACAGCTGTGCTGATTGTTCGCGGCCCCAACGCCTGGCCCGGCTTGACGAGGCTCCGCGGCGGTCGACCCGGACCAGGCGCCGCAACGCTGCGGGCCGCTCATCCCGTCGCCTCCGCTGCGCTCCGGCGCCGGCCTGAGCCCGATGCCGTGTCTATTTTTCGCGGCCCCAACGCCTGGCCCGGCTCGACGAGGCTCCGCGGCGGTCGACCCGGACCAGGCGCCGCAACGCTGCGGGCCGCTCATGTGTCCGCTCCCAGGGTCAGGCCGACGGAGATGGCGGCGGAGGCGCGGACCTGCTCCAGGCTGCCGTGGCGGACGCGGCGCAGGCCGCGCACGCGCATGACCGGGTCGACGGCGATCACCTCGACGCCGAGCTGTAGGTGCAGGGCCTCGAGCAGGCCGGGGAGCATGGAGCCGCCGCCGCACAGGGCCAGGCGGCTGACCCGGGCCTGGCGGCCGGCGGCGGTGAGGTAGGCGAACGAGCTGCCGATCTCGTTGATGAGCGGGCGTACGGAGTCCTTGAGCGCCGAGGCGCTGGCGGGGTCGGCGTCGGGGCGCAGGCCGACGCGGCACTTGAGCTCCTCGGCTTCCTGCAGCGGGATGTCGAGGCGGTCGGCGACGGTCTTGGTGATCTCGTTGCCGCCGCGCGGGATGGTGCGCACGATGAGCGGCTCGCCGTCGTGGTGCACGACCACGCTGGTCGCGTGGGCGCCGATGTCGACGAGGGCCTCGACCTGCTCGTCGAGGCGGGAGGCGGCCCGCAGCAGCGCGAAGGAGGCGAGGTCGACCCGCACCACGTGCAGCTTGGCCGCTTCGACGGCGCGTATTGCGGCCAGCACCGGCTCCTTGGGCGCGGCGATGAGCAGGCCGCGGATCGTGTCGGCGGAGCCGGCGTCCTCCAGGGGATAGAAGTCGATGAGCGAGCGTTCCGGCGGCAGCGGCAGCGCGTCGCGGACCTGGAACGGCAGGGCCTTGCGCATTTCCTTGGCCGGCAGGTTGGCCACCGTGGTCTCGCGCACGACGACCTGCTGGTGGGTGACGCCGAGCGCGACCTTGCGGCTGCGGAACTTGAACGTGTGCCACAGCTGCTTGAGCGCGCCGGTGACGGCCGGCTCGTCCTGGACGGCGCCGTTCTGCACGACCCCGGGCGGCAGCAGGATGTGGCCGAAGTTGCTGATGGTCGGGCCGTCCTTGCCGTTGCTGGTCTCCGCCGCGCGGATGGACACCGTCCCGATGTCCAGGCCGATCAGGTTGACAGCGGCCATCGTGCTCCTTCGACAAGAGCCGCCCACGCCTCGTGCCGGGGGCGGCGCACACTTACGCGGGGACCAGCAGGTTGGTGTACCAGTCGGTGATCGGCGCCGCGGCGAACAGCGCGATGAGGGCGCCGGCCAGCATCGACGGGCCGAACGGCAGCGGGGTGCGGCGCCCGGCCCGGCGGGTGGCCAGCAGCACGACGCCGACCGTGCCGCCGAGGACGAAGGCGGCGAGCGTGCCGATGGCGACCGAGGGCCAGCCGAGCCAGCCGAGGTACAGGCCGAGCACGCCCGCGAGCTTGACGTCGCCGGGGCCCATTCCCCCGCGGTACAACGACAGCAGGAAGTAGAGGGTCCACAGTGCGGCCATCGCGAGCACGCCGCGCAGGGCCGCCGGCCAGTCGCGCTCGACGATGACGCCGGGCAGCAACAGCAGCGGGGCCACGACGTAGGAGGGCAGGACGATCGCGTCGGGCAGGCGCAGCACGTCGAGGTCGATGAGGGCCAGGGCGACGGCGATCGCGGCGAGGTACAGCCAGGCGGGGAGGTTGACGAGCGCCGCGTTGCTGAGCCAGTCACCGCCTGTTGTGTAACGGTGGCCGGACGATGGTGCGGCGATGCGCGCGGCGACGGCGACGAACAGTAGCGCCGTGCCCAGCTCGACCAGCGGGTACCGGACGCCGATCGGCGCGGCGCAGTCGGCGCAGCGGCCGCGCAGCAGCAGCCAGCCGAGGACGGGGACGTTGTGCCAGGGGCGCACCGGGGCCGTGCACTGTGGACAGTGGGAGGCCGGGCGCAGCAGGGACTCGCCGCGGGGGAGGCGGTGGATGACGACGTTGAGAAACGATCCGACGGCCAGCCCGAGAACGCCGACGACGACGAGCACGAGCGTCATGTCCGGGATCCTTTCCGTCTGGTCGATGCCGCTGGTGGCGCTTGGAGCCGGGTCCGGGAGGCGGCGGTGGCGGCCCGCGGCCGGAACGCTTTCCGGTCGCGGGCCGCCGAGGCCGCTTCGATCATGTGGTGATCAGGTCAGCCGGTGGCGAGGCAGTCGGCCATGTTCTTGGTGGTGTCGGACGCCTTGCGGACCGAGCCGCCGGCCGCGCTGTCGTAGACGTAGAAGACGGCGCCGTCGGAGTTCACAGCACAGATGCGGTAGCTGTCGTTGGTGGTGCCCATCCGCTTGTACTGCATCTTGTTGCCCGGCGACAACGTGGCCGTCTGCTTGGTGCCGCCCTCGAAGGTGCTGCCACTCTTCGTAGTGCCGAACTCGAGCTTGGTGGTCGCGTCGGCATCGGTGCTGGCCGGGTACGCGTTGCTGTTCTCGGTGTAGAACTGCTCGATCGCGCTGACCGCGGCGCGCACGTCGGACTCGGCCGACTTGTTGGCCGCACCCTTGCGGTAGTTCAGGTACATCGGCACCGCGATCGCGACGAGCACGCCGATGATGACAACCACGACGAGCAGCTCGACGAGCGTGAAGCCGCCGTCTCCGGCAGCACGCTTCTTCTGCATCCTGCGCAGCGTCTCTTTCATGGGTGAGCCTCCTGCTCGACTGCCTGGGGTGTGGGAAGTGGCGAGGCTCCGGTGCCTGGCGCCAGGGGCTTGCCTTGTTGTCCTGCTTGCTTCTCAGTAACCGATTCGCCGGGTGCGTCCGGGGTTGTCCTCCGCGGTGCGACCGCGTTGCGGGGGCTCGGTCAGTTGCTCTGGATGTTCTGGTAGATCGAGAACATCGGCAGGTACAGGCAGACGATCATTCCGCCGACCACGCCACCCATGACGAGGACCATGATCGGTTCGATGGACGCGGTCAGTGCCTCCGCCGCACTGTCGACCTCTCGGTCGTAGAAATCGGCAACCTTTTCGAGCATCTGACTGATTTGGCCGCTTTCTTCGCCGACCTCGACCATCTGCACGACCATCGGCGGGAAGATCTTGTGCTGGCTGAGCTTGCTCGACATGGGCCGGCCCTCGCGCACCGCCTGCTGCAGGTCGGTCATCGCCGCGGTGATGACGGTGTTGCCCGTGGTGCCGCCGACGACGTCGAGGGCCTGCAGTACCGGGACGCCGACCCCGAGCAGGGTGCCGAGGTTGCGGGAGAAGCGGCTCAGCGCGATCTTCGTGAACAGCGGGCCGAACACCGGCAGGCGCAGCTTCATCTTGTCGAACCACAGGCGCACGGCCGGATTCGCCGCCATGAGCCGGCGGAAGGCGACGGTCACGGCGACCAGGACGACGATGAGCACCGGCCCCAGCCAGAACAGCGTGTGACTGGCGGTGACGATGATCCGGGTGGGCAGCGGCAGCTCGCCGCCCAGCTGCTGGAACATCTTCTCGAAGATGGGCACGATGAAGATCAGGACGGCGCTGATCATCACCACGGTGAACAGCAGGACGATGACGGGGTACGTCAGCGCGCCCTTGATCTTTCCGCGAAGGGCGGCGTCCTTCTCGAAGTTGGTCGCGATCCGGTCCAGGGCGCCGTCGAGGAAACCACCCGTCTCGCCGGCCCGGATCATCGCGACCATGAGCGTCGGGAACACCTTCGGGTGCTTGCCCAGCGCCCCGGACAGCGACATGCCGCCCTCGATGTCCGCGCGCACCTCGCCCAGCGCCTTCTTCAGGGGCGGCTTGGGCGCCTGGTCCTCCAGCACGGCCAGGGAGCGCAGCAGCGACATGCCCGACTGGGTCATCGTCGCGAACTGGCGGGCGAAGATCGACAGGTCCTTGAGCGTGGTCCGGCCGCCGAGCCCGGGGATGGTGATGTCGCGCCGCATCAGGCTGTCGGCGCTGGTGATGGCCAGTGGCGTGAGACCCTGCTGGCGCAGCAGCTGGGCCGCGGCCAGCTCGTTGGACGCCTCGATCTTGCCCTTCGTGCGCTTACCGTCGTGGTCGATCGTCTGGTAGTCGTACGTCTTGGTGGCAGGCATCTGTCACGGCACCCTCGGTCGTCGGGTCGTCCTTCGCCGGGCCGGTCGCTCCCGGGTGTCCTGGTGGCGGGCGGCGGTTATGTGCGGCCGGCCAGGCGGCGGAACTCCTCCGCCGAGTGGCTCAGCTCGAGCGCCACCTCGTAGGTGATCAGCTGCTGGCGGACCCGCTCGGCCAGGTGCTGGTCGAACGAGAGCATGCCCTCGTTGCCGCTGGACTGCATGAACGACGGGATCTGGTGGTTCTTGCCCTCGCGGATCAGGTTGCGGATGGCGGGGGTGGCGAACATGATCTCGGCGACGATCGTGCGGCCCTGCCCGTCGGCCCGCGGCGCGAGCGCCTGGGTGACCACGCCCTGCAGCGCGTTGGACAGCTGCGCGCGGATCTGCTGTTGCTGGTGGGGCGGGAAGATGTCGATGACCCGGTCGACCGTCTGGGCGGCGCTCTGCGTGTGCAGGGTGGCCAGCACGAGGTGGCCGGTCTCCGCGGCGGTGAGCGCCGTCGAGGTGGTCTCCAGGTCGCGCAGCTCGCCGACGAGGATGATGTCCGGGTCCTGGCGCAGCGCGTGCTTGAGAGCGAGCGCGAAGGACTGCGTGTCGGCGCCGACCTCGCGCTGGTTGACCAGGCAGCGCTTGTGCTCGTGCAGGAACTCGATCGGGTCCTCGATGGTCACGATGTGTGACGAGCGGGTGCGGTTGGCCAGGTCGAGAATGGCGGCGAGGGTGGTCGTCTTGCCCGAGCCGGTCGGGCCGGTGACGAGCACGAGGCCGCGGTGCATGTGGGCGAAGCGGGCCACCTGCTCGGGCACGCCGAGCTGGTCGAGCGGCTTGATGTTGTGCGGGATGGCGCGGAAGGCAGCGCCGAACGAGCCGCGCTGGTTGTAGAGGTTGACCCGGAAGCGGGAGACGCCCTCGATGGCGTAGGCGAAGTCGAGCTCCTGTACGTCGAGGAACTGCCGCCACTGGTTGTTGTTGAGCACCGCGGCGCGGGCCAGCATCTCGGTGTCCTCGCGGGTGAGGTTCTCGTAGCCGGGCAGGTAGCGCAGGCCGCCGTTGATGCGCACCGTGGGCGGGGCGCCGACGGTCAGGTGCAGGTCGGAGCCGCCGACGCGAACCAGGGAGACGAGCATGGCGTCCAGTGAGGCCCGCTCGTCGCTGGTGGCGGCGCGGGTGGTGTGGGCGCCGGCCATCGCGTTCTGCACCGCGTCCGGGGGCGTGCCGTAGGACGCCGGGGTGGACCAGCCGCCCGGGGCTGCTTGTGTGGTCACGCGGGCTCCTTGCGGTACCGGTGCAGCGAAAAAGACCTCGTGGGCCCGATCGGCAGCCGTGGGGCGGAGCTGAGGATTCGAGCCGCTCGCGGGGCGCTCACACGGCGACGCGCACGACCTCGGGGATCGAGGTCTGGCCCTCGGCCGCCTTGGCCAGTCCGTCGATGCGCAGGTCGAGCAGGCCCTCGCGGTAGGCGACGGCCTGGATCTCGTGGGCCGAGGCGCGGTCGATGGCGAGCTTCTCGATGTCGGAGGAGACCGGCATGACCTCGTGCAGCGCGATGCGGCCGCGGTAGCCGGTGTTGGCGCACGAGCGGCAGCCGACCGGGCGCCACAGCGTCCGCGGGGTGCCGAGCAGGTCGTACGGCCACCGGGCGCCGATCAGCTCGGCCTCGGTGGGGCGGTACTCGGTCTTGCACCAGTCGCACAGGCGGCGGGCGAGGCGCTGGGCCAGGACGCAGTCGACCGACGAGCCGACCAGGAACGGCTCGATGCCCATCTCGACGAGGCGGGTGACGGCGCTGGGGGCATCGTTGGTGTGCAGGGTGGACAGCACCAGGTGGCCGGTGAGCGCGGCCTCGATGGCCAGCTGGGCGGTGGTACGGTCGCGGATCTCGCCGATGAGGACCACGTCGGGGTCGGAGCGCAGGATCGCGGGCAGGACGGCGGCGAAGGTCAGGCCGGCCTTCATGTCGACCTGGACCTGGTTGATGCCGGGCAGGCGGTACTCGACCGGGTCCTCGACGGTGATGATGTTGACGGTGGGCTTGCTGATCTCGGCGAGGGTCGCGTACAGCGTGGTCGACTTGCCCGAGCCGGTCGGGCCGGTGACGAGCAGCATGCCGTGCGGCTTGTTGAACGATGTGGCGAACCGGTCGTAGTTGGTCTTGCTGAAGCCGAGCTTGGCCAGCTTGAGGTCCATGCCGCTGGTGTCGAGCACGCGCAAGACGATCTTCTCGCCCCACACCGTCGGCAGGGTGGCCGTGCGCAGGTCGACCGCCCGCTGGTTGATCTCGACCGTGATGCGGCCGTTCTGCGGCACGCGGCGCTCGGTGATGTCGACGTTCGACATGATCTTGAGGCGGGAGATCAGGGCCGACTGGACGTGCTTGGGCACCGTGTCGACCTCGTGCAACACGCCGTCGATGCGGTAGCGCACGCGCATGTTGTGCTCGCCGGGCTCGAGGTGCAGGTCCGAGGCGCGGTTGACGATGGCCTGCTCGAGCAGGGAGTTGACGTACCGCACGATGGGCGCGTCCTCGTTCGCGGCGGTGAGGTTGGACACGGCCGGGGTGGCCTCGGCGCGCAGGCTCTCGGCGACCTCGCCGAGGTCGTTCTCCTCGCGCTTGAGCCGGTCGATGATCTTGCGCAGCTCGGAGCGGGCGACGACGACCGGGCGGACCGTGAGGCCCGTGGCGGCCCGTACATCATCCAGGGCGAGCACGTCACCCGGGTCGGTGATGCCGACGGTGATTTCGTGGTCGTTGAGGGCGATGCCGAGGACGCGGTGCCTCAGCACCAGGGCCATCGGGATCTTGGTGACGGCCGCCGGGTCGATGGGGTATCCGACCAGGTCGAGGGTGGCGATGCCGTACGCGTCGGCGGACGCCGCGGTCAGCTGCTCCTCGGTGACGATGTGGTCGTTGATGAGCACGGCACGGATCGATCGGCCGGTGTGCTCGGCCTCCTCGGCCGCCCGGTCGACGGCCTGTGCGTCTGCCCCGCGTTCTTTCAGCGCGTCCAGTAACGGCCTGAACGTCTGGTACATCTCACCCCCGTGTCGCCGGAGGGCCTATCGGCGGCTATCCGGGTGACTTTCGGGTTTCACCCCGGGCGCGTGGGCCGGACTCGTTGACGGGTCGCGATGGCGTCGTGAGGATGCTTCGCTGTGTCGGTTGCCGTTGTGGAAGAACCCAGAAGCGGATTGCCCGGCAATATCAGCATTTGGCGGGCGCGGTGGTTGCTGATGCGGTACAGCGGCCGTGCCCCCGGGGAGCCGTCATATCCGGGCGTGCCGGCTGCCGCGCAGGCCGAGCTGCTGGCGCTGGTCGCCGAGGTGGCGGCGCGGGTGGGGGTGGCGCGGCCGGACGCTGTGCTGCTGACCGGGTACGGAACGATCCGTTCCTGGGCGAGCCGGCGGCGTCGGCTGTTGCTCGTGGGGCTGCCGCTGCTGCAGTGCCTGACGGTCGACGAGGTGCGGGCGCTGGTCGCGCACGAGCTCGCGGTCGTCGACCACCGGCGGGCGCACCTGGTGGTGCGGCTGCGCGCGCTGTACGAGGAGGCGGTCGATCCGCTCTCGATGGTGCCGTCGATGCGCTCGGAGACGATCGCGCGAGCCACCCGGGACTTCGCCGCGGCGCTGGAGCGCAAGGCCGATCAGGCGGCCAGCAGCGCCTCCGGGCTGCACACCGCGGCCCGGGCCGTGGTCAAGGCCGACCTCGCCGCGTTCGAGTTCGCCGACCTGGCCTTCGACGTGGAGGAGCAGGTGTGGCAGCGCACCAGCGCGGGGGTCCAGGACCTGCACGCCGGCTGGCGGGAGGCGGTCCGGGTGGGGGCGGTGGTCGCGTCGCTGGACGACGACACCCGCATCGCCCTGATGGCGCGCCACCCGAGCCTGGCCGGGGCGATCGCGTCGCTGTCCCCGGCGCACGTGGCTTTGAGAGCCGTGGATTCGGTACCGCTGGTGCCGCTACCGCCGGACGTGGAGCGGGAGCTGGCGCGGCACGTGCTGAAGCGCGACAGCGGCCAATGGGTCACCTTCGCCGCCGTCCCGGACGACGAGTGGCCGGGCTGGCTGGCCCGGCAGGCCCGGGCGGTGTCGGACCAGGTGGCGACGCTGCTGCGGCGCCCGCCGATCGGGCCGGCGGAGGTGGTGGAGGTGCTGCTGACCCGGCTGGACGAGCTGGTGGCGGCGAACTGGCCGGCGCAGCCGGAGCCGCCGGCCGAACCGGAGGAGCTGGACGGCACGCCGTCGGTCGTGGTGGTGGCCGAGTCGGCGCTGACCGCTCAGGGCTGGCGGCGGGTCCATCCGGCGGCCGCCGGGGTGATGGTCAGCCCGGAGGGGGAGCAGCACAACCTGATCCTGCTGGCCCGGGCGGCGCTCGATTCGCCGGCTGCCTTGGCGGTACTGCTGGAGCTCCTGTCCCGCCAACCGTGACCCGCCTCGGGCCGCCTGGCGGTTGCCGCGTGCCTTCGGGGCCTGGCCTCGCAGCGCCGGTCGCCTATGGGGCCCGGCGGTGCGCTTGGGCTCCTCGGGTGGCCGTCCGGCTTCGGGCGGTCACCCGGCTGCAGGGTCGGGAGTGGTCAGCCGGTCGTGCGGCGGCGAGGCGATCACCGCGGGTGCATGGCCGCGGGTCGTCGCCTCGCCGTGTGGTGGCGCGGCTGCTGTGCGGCAGCGGGGTGGTCACCGCGCGTACACGGCTGCGTGTGCCTCGTCGCGTGGTGGCGCGGCTGTTGTGCGGCGGCGGGGTCGTCACCGCGGGCCATGTCGCCTCGGGGTTACTCGGCTACGTGGTCGCGCCACGAGTGGGCCGGGGCGTAGCCGAGGACCTCGCGGGCGCGGTCGATGGCCAGCAGGGTCTCGAACTCGCCGAGTTCCCGGCGGATCGGGACGTCCGGGAACACCTCGGCCAGGAGGCTCGCCGACGAGCGGTTCATGATCGTGTCGGCGGCGGCGATGACGAAGGACTGGGCGCCCTCCACGGGGGCGTCCAGCGAGAGACGGCAGGCGGCGGCGACGTCGCGGGCGTCGACGTACCCCCACAGGTTCCACTTCCGCGCGTGAGGATCGGCCCAATAGCCCGGCACTGCGGCGTAGTCGCCCGGCTGCGACCCGTCGACGGTGTGGACGTTGGACAGGCGCAGGGCGACGAACGGGATGCCGCTCCAGCCGGAGATCTCCCGGGCGAGCGTCTCGCCGACGACCTTCGACAGGGCGTAGGTCGTGGTCGGGTACGGGAAGTGGTCCTCGTCGACCGGGGCGTACCGCGGCGGCGTGTCGAACGGCAGGCCCAGGGTCGTCTCGCTGGACGACCAGACGACCCGCCCCACCCCGACGGCCTGGGCGGCCAGGAAGACGTTGGCGTTCATGGTGGAGTTGCGGTTGAGGGTCACCGCCGACGGATACATGCCGGGCGCCGGGATGTTGGCCAGGTGCACCACGGCATCGGCGCCCTGCAGCACCTCGACCGCCTGGCCGTAGTCGGTCAGGTCGGCGACGAGCATCGGGGTGCCGAGGTCGCTGAGGTGGCCGGCCTTGCCGACGGCGTCGGTGGCGACGACGTCGTAGCCGTGGGCGAGCAGGTCGGCCACGACCACCCGCCCGGTCTTGCCGTTTGCACCGGTGACGACGATCCGTGACATGGGGCGATCTTGTCATGCGGCCGCGCCCCGCTGGCCGCGCGGTGCTGGAGATCGCACGCCCGGGGCGGCCGTCGGTGGTGCCGGCGACCGCCCTCGCGGTCCAGGTTCGTGTTGACCTACTGCTGGCTCACGTGCTGGCGGCTCTGCTCGCGGTCGTCCTGTCTGCCGGTGGTCTGCTGCCTGCCGGTTGGTTGCCGCCGCCTGGTGCTCTGTTGCTTGGCCGCGCTTCGGCCGACTGCGCTTCAGTTGGCTGCGCCTAGTCTGGTTGCGCTTCGACTGCTCGTGTTTTGGTTGCGGGCGCTGCCTACCTGTGCTTCGGGCTGCTTGCGCTTGGTTACTTGACGGCCCTGAGGTTGGCGAAGGCCGGGGACAGGCGGGCCAGGTCGTCGAGGACGGCCTTCGCGGAGGCCTCCAGGCCGGGGTCCGAGGTGAACTGCTTGTCCGGCGTGATGTGCGTGCGGGTGGGGATGGCCACGGCGGAGTTGATCGCCATCATGCCGAGGACGCTGACCACGGGGCGTAGTGCGTACACCGCCCGGGTGCCGGAGGAGATCCCGCCGTAGCTCACGAACGCCGCCGGCTTGTCGCGCCACTCCTTGGAGAGGTAGTCGAGCGCGTTCTTCAACGGGGCGGTGAAGCTGTGGTTGTACTCCGGCGTGACGAACACGATCGCGTCGGCGGCGTCGATGGTGGCGCTCCACTCGAGGGTGTGCGGCTTGGTGTAGCGGCGCAGCACCGGGTGCTCCGGCTCGTCGAGCAGGGGCAGGTTGAGCTCGGCCAGGTCCGACACGTGGATGTCGAAGCCGCCGTGCTGCTCTGCCTGGCCGATGAACCAGTTGGCGATCACGCGGCCGACGCGGCCCGGACGGGTGCTGGCCACGATGACCTCGAGCCGCGGGCGGCGCGCCGGGTGCTCGCCACTGCCTTCCGCCGGAGTGCTGGTCTCCGTGGGGTGGGAGGGGGTCGTTGCGGGGGCTGCGCCGGTAGGAGCGGTGTGTCCGGAACTTGTCGTTGACATGTCATCATCATGGCGCTGGATTGGTGACGCGTCAACAAGTACAGTTGAGACATGGAAGACACCGCAGTCCTGCCGACACAGCCCGAGGGCGTCGGGGCCGGGCCGGCGAGCGAACCCCGTTGGCTCAATGACGCCGAGTTCCGCGCCTGGATCGGCTACCGCCGGATGCGCGCACTGCTCGACCTGCAGCTGGCCCGCCGGCTCGCGGCCGACCAAGGGCTGTCCGAGCCCGACTACGACGTGCTGACCAGCTTGTCCGACTCGCCGGACCGGCGCATCCGGCTCAGTGAGATGGCCGAGCGGATGCTGTGGTCCAAGAGCCGCCTGTCCCACCATGTGACGCGGATGCAGCAGCGCGGGCTCGTCACGCGCAAGGAATGCCCGTCCGACGGGCGCGGGGCGTTCATCGTGCTGACGGATCAGGGGATGGAGGTCCTGCGGGCGGCGGCGCCCGGGCACGTCACGGCGGTACGGGAACACTTCATTGACCTGATGACCGAGGAACAGGTGCGGATGCTGGGGGATATCACCGAGACCGTGCTGGAGCATCTGCGGCGGAGCATGGACTAGCCGCGGGTCGCCGCTTCGGTCGGGCGTTTCGCGGTTCACGCACTCCGGTACCGTGCTTGTCGTGTCCGCCCCTGTCCCGCCGTGGCGTAGGCGGAGGCTTTGCGTGGGGGTGGGGGCTTTCGCGGTACGACTGCGGCCTTTAGCTCTTGCTCACGAGGTCGACGTGGGACGCCAGGAACTGCTCCACGGTGTTGCTGCGGACCGCCTGCAGCAGCGCCAGGGTGTTGTCGTCGAGCGCCTCCGCGCCGGGCTGCTTCGCCGACTCGTGGAACGTGCCGTTGTTGGATTTGACGGTGAGTAAGGTGTCGGCGCCGATGCCCTTCATGGCGAAGATCCAGTCCTGCAGGCCGATGCCGCCGGAGTCGATGGTCATCGACTGACCGACCACGTCGAGAACCTTCTTGAGCTTTCCGGGGTCGATCAGCACGTCGCGGCTGGCGATCTCCCTGAACAGCGCCTTGATGAACTGCTGCTGGTGGCGCTGGCGGTCGTAGTCGCTGTTCGGCAGGGTGTCCCGCTGGCGGACGTAGTCCAGGGCCTGCCAGGGCTCCAGGTGCTGGTAGCCGACGTGGTACGTCTGGGGGGTCACGCCGGCGATGGGGATGAGGTCGGTGCCGCCGGAGCTGTTGAAGCGCTGGATGTACGGCACCTTGGTCTCGCCCTTGGCGTCGTGACCGACGTGGACGGAGCGGGTCTCCTGGTCGACGTACATGTCCACGCCACCGAGCACCTCGACGACCTTGGTGAAGCCGGCGAAGTCGATGATCGCCGCGGCGTCGAAGGTGAGGCCCCAGTTCTCCTCGATCGTGTTGGCCAGCAGGGACATGCCGTAGCGGCGCTGGTCCTTGCCGGTCAGCTTCAGGCCGCCCTCGGCGAAGGCGGCGTTGATCTTGTCGTGGCCGCCGTTGTACCGTGTCCGGCCGTTGTTGAACTCCGGGATTCGGACCCAGGTGTCGCGCGGGATCGAGATCAGGTACGCCGACCGGTGATCCGCCGGGATGTGGACGATGATGATCGAGTCCGAGCGGATGGCCTCCGACGGATCCTGGTCCGGTCGAGGGTCGATGCCGACGAGGAGGATCGTCTTCGCGCCACTGATCGTCACGTGGCGGCCCTGCTGCTCGGCCGCGGGGATGATGAGGTCGTCCTGCTGTACGTTGCTCGTGACGTACCCGACCAGCAGGTTCTTCGTCACGAAGGCGCCACCGGCGAGCATCATCATGAGCGCGCCCAGCACGACCAGCGTGCGGGCCCACTTCGGATCGCGGCGGGTTCGGCGGAGGCTGCTCATGTTCGCGCCGGCGACCTTTGCTGCGTTGTTGCCTCTGCCTCTGGTGGGGTCCTTGCCGGTGTCGGCGTCCGCGTGAGGGTGGGCGCCGTCGCCTGACGCGGCCGGCGGTTCGGGCGTCATCTCGGTCCTTCGCGCGCCCGGTGCGGCTTGTGACTCGGCCCTCGGCTTGGTTCGGGTGGCGTTCGATGACGCGGGCGCAGACGACATCGGCCGGCGCGACGTGTTGTCGGCCGGCCGGTCGGATGCCTCATCGAGGGGCTCGTGGCGTTGGAACACTGCTCGTGGCTCCTGTTCGAGGGACTGCTGCGCTCGGTGCTTCCGCTGCTGGGTGGCTCGACGTCGTGGTCGACATGAGTGCCGGCTCGGTTACGGGCTCCGTTGCCGGGCGCGGCGGCTTCCTGGCGCTCACTCGGCTGTCTGGCTGTGCAGTGCTGCGACTGCGCGTTCTTCCTGCTACTCGCTTCTGTTGGATCTTCGGCCCGGCGGACGCCTCGCGGATGGCGGTCAGCGCGCCTTTGTGACGGTGGCGATCGGTGGCGGTCAGCTGCCGACGGCGATCACGCCGACCACGCTCAGCAGGACGACCGCCGCCAGGAACAGCAGCATGCCCTGCTCGCTGTCGAGCTTGGTGAGCTTGCGGGTCGTGGTGGGGGTCGGGGTGGCCATCGTCGCCTCCTGTTGCGGTGTGGTGACTCTTACGCTACGAACACCGCGGACAGGTTTGCTCCCGTCATCGTGCCACCTGCCCGACCTGCTCGAACGGCTCGCCGAACCCTTACGTGGGTTCTACGATCCGGGCCGCCGTGGGGTAACGGGTACCCGTCTCGAACCGTCTCGGCGGCGCTCGTTCGAGGGCTGCCGCGGCGGCTGGGCGTCGTCTCCGTTGACGGCCGGTGTCAGGTCGTCGGGCCGATGCCGGGTGCGATGCCGCCGCCGACGTCCGCGCTCAACTCAGGGAACACCTTGCCCACCTTCCGTACGAGGTATTCACCGTAGGTGCCGGTAAATGCCCTCAAATCCTGGCCGTCCCAGCGCTTGGCCCCGCCCGGGTCGCCGGTGGCGGCCCGCCCGGGCAGCGGAGGTACCTCGGCGGTGAAGTCCGGGTCGAAGAAGAACGGGAACGACAGGCGTTCGTTGCCGCTCACATTGCGGACCCGGTGTGGCGTCGAGCGGTACCAGCCGCCCGTCATCCGGTCGAGCATGTCGCCGATGTTGCATACGAACGTTTCGGGGATCGGCGGGGCGTCGAGCCAGTTCTCCGGGTGAGCGCCGGTGGTGGCCTTCTGGTCGGCGTCCTGCGCGGCCGAGGCCTGTGGCTGCGTTGGCGCCGGGTCGGGCGCGCGGACCTGGAGGCCGCCGTTGTCGTCCTGCAGCAGCAGCGTCAGCAGGCCGTAGTCGGTGTGCTCGCCGACGCCCCAGGCGGTGCTTTCCGGGGGTGTCGGCGGGTAGTGGAAGATCCGGAACAGGACGGTGGGGTTCGCGGTGTAGCTCGCCGCGAAGTAGTCGGGGGACAGGCCGAGGCTCTGCGCGATGCCGCGCATCACGGCCTGCGCGGTGGCGGTCATGGCCGCCAGGTACTCAAGCACGGCGCCCCGCAACTCGGGGACCTGCCGCGGGAAGAGGTTGGCGCCGTGCAGCGGCAGGCCGGCGCGCACCTGCGGGGCGTCCGGGCCCAGTTCGGTACCGAAGTAGAGCCCCTCCTTCTGGTCCGGCACGCCGGACGTCAGCTCGGCGCCGACCGGGAAGAAGCCGCGCCAGGCCCGCCCGCCCCGGGCCATGGCGATCTCGAGCTTGTCCGCCTCGGGGAGGGCGAAGAAGTCGCGTGCGCTGCGGTTGAGGCGGGCGATGAGCCCTGGGTCGACGCCGTGGCCCGATATGTAGAAGAACCCGCTGGCACGGCAGGCCGACTCGATCTCGCGTGCGGCGCGATCGTCCTCGCCGTGGCGGATCAGGTTGGCGACGTCGACGACGGGAAGCCCGGCCTGAGATGAGGTCACCCCGCGAAGCGTAGGCGCCCGGCGGCGGCCGCTCATTGCCTCGTTCGGACGTCAACCATGGTTGACGCGATTAAGGGGCGTCAACTAAGGTTGACGCATGACGGAGGCAAACGACCTCGCGGCCGCGGCGGCAAGTCCCGATCCGCGCATCGGCCTACGGGCGGCGGTGGCGCTACGGCGGCTCGCCGACGCGCTGGAGGTGCTCCAGGTCGACAACGCGCGCCTGCAGGGCTGGTCGTGGCAGGAAATCGCCGACGCCCTCGACGTGTCGCGGCAGGCTGTGCACAAGAAGCACGCCGGGCGCACGCCGACGCGCGCTGCCGCCAACGCCGCGCAGGCATCATCAGGGCCCCCGGCGCCGGGGCCTGGGCCGTCCCTGGTTGATGAGCGGGCGGCCTCGCAACCGACAACCGGAGTGTCGCCCTCGGCGGCGCGCACGCCGAAAGGGGAGCATTGATGTTCGAACGGTTCACCGACCGGGCCAGGACGGTCGTCAGGGTCGCCAAGGACGAGGCCGACAGCCTCAACCACCGCGCGATCGGCACCGAGCACATGGCGCTGGCGCTGCTACGGGACGAGGGCGGCATCGGTGGCACGGTGCTGCGCGCCTGCGGCATCGAGTACGACGCCGTGCGGGCGGCCGTGGCCGCGGGGGACGATGCCGCGGCCCTGCGCACGATCGGCATCGATCTCGACGCGGTACGGGCCAGCGTCGATCAGACCTTCGGGCCGGGCGCGCTGGAGCGTGCCGAGCCGGCCGAGCGTGGCGGGTTTCTGTTCCGCCGCACGAAGATGCCGACCCGCTTCAACAACTCGGCCAAGAAGAGCCTCGAACTGTCGCTGCGGAGCGCGCTGTCGATGAAGCACAACTACATCGGCACCGAACACCTCCTGCTGGGGGTTCTCAAGGAGGAGCGCGGCAACGGCGGCCGGCTCCTGCGCGAGCTCGGCATGACGTACGACCGCACCGCCGACCTCGTGCTGACCGCGTTGAAGAACGCCGCCTGACCGGCTCGACCCGTCTGACAGGCTCGATATACGCGCCGGGCGCTCCACGATGACGAGCGGCGCACGCTGCCCGACCCTGGGAATTTCATGCGCCACCCAGGAATCGTCTACGGTTCCGCCATGGAGCGGACCCTCACCTGGCGCGACCTGAACCGGTCGCTCCTCGCCCGCCAGATGCTGCTGGAACGCGTGTCGCTGGACGTTCCCGAGGTCCTGCAGCGCATGGGCGGCCTCCAGGCCCAGTACGCACCGTCGATGTACATCGGCCTGTGGACCCGCATCGAGGGCTTCGACCGCGACGAGCTGACCCGCCTGCTGGAGCGCCGCGAGGTGATCCAGGCGACCCTGCTGCGCGCCACCATCCATCTCGTCTCCCGATCCGACTACTGGCCGTTCGAGGTCGGCGTCCGGTTGGCACGCCGCAACGTATACCTGCGGACGGTCCGCGACCGGCCCGACCCCGAGGCCATGGACGACGCGGTACGGCGGCTGCGGACGCTTCTCAGCGAGCGCCCGATCCGCCGGACCGAGCTCGACGAGCTCTTCGGGCCGCGGATCCGCCAGGGGATCGGCATGCACATCGACCTGGTCCGCCTACCCCCGTCCGGCACGTGGGCGCGCCGCCGGGCCGACCTCTTCGGCGCCGCCGAGGACTGGGTAGGCCCGCCCGACGTGGTCGAGGAGGATGCGCGAGACCTCCTGATCCGCCGCTACCTCGGCGCGTTCGGCCCCGCCCACCGCACCGAGATCGCGGACTGGGCGGGGCTGCCGGTGTCCGAGGTGACCAAGGTGCTCGCCCGCCACGAACTGCGCACCTACCGCGATGAGCGCGGCCGGGAGCTGGTCGACGTGCCGGAGGGCCCGCTCCCGGATCCCGACACCCCGGCCCCGGTGCGGTTCCTGCCGACCTACGACGCCACGCTGCTCGCACACGCCCGCCGGACGCTGATTCTGCCCGAGGAGCACCGCTCGAAGGTGTTCCATGTACGCATGCCGCAGTCGATCGGCACGTTCCTCGTCGACGGCCAGGTGGCCGGCACCTGGTCCCTGAAGGCCAACCGCGTCGAATGGGCCGAGTTCGCCCCGCTATCGCCGCGGGTCCGCCGAGAGGTCGCCGCCGAGGCCGACCGCCTCACGGCGTTCCACGGCTGATCCGGTCCTCCTGCCCACGCTCGCGCCGCCCGCGAACCCGGAGGCTTCCCCGCCCAGGCCCGGCCCGCTCCGCCGCCACCGTCGGCGGCGGGGCCCCACCCGGCGGGGAACCCCCACCCGGCGGCGAACCGCGCCCGCCGACCGAATTCCCGGGTGACGCCGCAGCCTCGCCCTGCGGCCCCGGCATCCCGGCACCCCCGCCGGATCCGGCGCTCCGCCTGCTGGTCACGACCGGCCCAGAGGGCAGTACCGCCGCGCCCACCGAGCCGGCGTCATGGGCGCGCCGCGACCGCGGCGGCGGCTCCCCGCTTGCCGCGCCCGGCGCCGCACGGACCCGCGGCCGGCTCGGCCCCAACTCGTACCGCTGCCCGTCTGGCCGCATGATCCAGATCCAGCCACTGCGCGGCTCGCGGAACATGCGCCAGCCGCGCTCGTGCATACAGACATGGTGGTACCGGCACAACAGCACGAGATTGTCCACGTCGGTCTCGCCGTGGTCCCGTATCCACTCGCGCAGATGATGGCTGTCGCACCAGTTCGCCGGTATCCGGCAGCCCGGCCACCGGCAGAATGGGTCCCGAGCCGCGAGCGCCCGCCGCAGCGCCGCCGGCGTGTTGCGATATGCCCGGCCGAGCTTGAGCGGCACCCCGTTCTCAGGATGCAGCCACAGCTGCTGCAGCGTCGCATCGCAGCTGAGCCGCGCGACCAGCGCGTCGCTGATCGGCCCCCACCCCGCCATCACCGCGAGCCCGTCGGCATCCCCGTCGTCCGCGTCGGAGCCCTGGCCGCGCCCCGACTCCCCGCCACCGGAAGCCATCTCCGCGGAGACGCCGCCGTGGTCGTGCACCTGCAGATACCGCCGAACCGGCATGAGCAACCCGATACAGGGCCGTCCCCCGGCGACCTCGGGCGCCTGGCCCGAGCGCAGCACCGCGTTGAGCATGTCCGCCGCCGCATCGTGCCGCCGCTGGGCCGGGCTGCGGTCGTCCCCCTGCCCCGGCGGCTTCGTAAACGCCTCCAGCGCGGTGTCGAACAGCGCTCCCGTTTCGATGTCGAGCACGCCGCGCAGCCGCCACATATCGCCCAGCCGGGTCAGCGTCACGCCCCGCCGACGGTACTGCTCCTCCCGCGGCGTGTTCCGATCCGCCAGCGCGAGATCCCGAAGATGGCCGCACGCCTCCTGCAGATGCTCCGGATTGGCGTTCTGCGCCAGCTCGACCAGCGTGTGCTCGGCCTGCTCCATGACCTCGTCGCCGACCTCATCGGCGGTAAGGCCCATCCGGTTGACGTGCTCGGCGCTCACCTCGCCCGCCTCGAACGCCTGCGCCAGCTCCGGCAGCAGCCGGGTGACCTCGGTGGCGCGCATTCTGCCGCTGGCCGCCGGCCCGGACAGCCGGCCGAACCCGACCAGCCACTGCTTCGTCGTCCCGAACCCGTCGCGATGACTCAGCCGGCGGTCGTCGAAGACGCCGACGAACTTGCCGATGACCGAGTCCAGCCGGTGCTGGCACCGCAGCAGCTCCAGCAGCGCATCCCGCACCGCCGCGTCGCCGAGCGTGTCGGGATCGAGCGTCGCGAGCGTGGACAGCGCCTCCGAGAGGGGCCCCACCACCCCCACCACATCCATTCCCCGACCGTAACCACCCCCACCCCGAACCCTTGCATCGTCAATCTCCTATATCACTCTGTGCGGTCCTCCATCTCCCATAAGTGATCGAGCACGTGCCACACGAACCGCCGCGCCGCGTACCGCGCGGTCCAGCCCTTGTCCGTGAGCGGCCCGCCGTCGCTGGTCCGGCCGAGCACGCCGATCACGTCGTCGCGCAGCGCCTCGATGGCGGTGTGGTCGTCGAGCGCCGGCGGCCGGTGCTTGACGCCGATCTTCCTGGCGTACGCGGCCTCGGTCTCGACGACGTGCCCGATCATCTTGTCCCGGTCCCGCCCGCCACCCCGCGGCCCCTTGCGCAGCGATTCGGGCGCGACGGCGCCGTACGCGTCGAACGCCGCCCACGCGGCCCGAAGCAGCTTGGTGTGCCGACCAGCCACCGCCGCGGTGACCGGCGTGTTGTCCGCCGCGGGCCGCCCGTCGGGCGCGCCGAACTCGGTGGTCGCCGTGCCGGGCACCCGCTCGACCACATGCAGCCGGGGCGCGGCGGGGAAGCTGTACCCCGCGGCGGTGGCGATCGGCGCATAGCGGGCGCCGTACGAGATAAGCGCCTCGATCGCGTCCTCTTCGCTCTTGCCGAACCGCCCCCAGCCGGGCCAGTCGAGGCTGCCGGCGAAGACCTTCTTCTTGCCCGTTTCGAGGTAGATGTCGGCCATGCTGTGACCTTAAGCCGCATTCCTCGGCGGCGCTGCGCGTGTTACCTACCATGGTTCACATGCCTGAGCTTGTGAGTTACCTTCGCGAAGCCCTGCTCGCCGGCGATGTCGAGACCACGCGGGACTCCAATCATGGCAACGCCGCGGCCTTCGCCGAAGGGCGCGAGGGCTTTGTCTTCGGTCTCGTACCGCTGAAGACCTGGACGCTGTCCGGGGTACTGGCCGTCATGGCCGAGCGGGTGGGCATCGACCCTGACCCCGAGCGATCGACGGGCACCGACGTCATCGACCCCGACAAGACGGTCCGGGCGCTCGAGCGCATGCGCGACCGCCTGCGCCTCGCCGCCCAGCGCCGCGAGCGGGTGATCGTCGCGACGGGCCACCCGGCCGGCATCATCGAGGTGCATCTGGCGATCGCCGCAGGACTGCGCGCGGCCGGCTGTGAACTGCTGCAGCCCGCCCCCGGCGCGGCCTTCGACGGACCCGGCCGTTACGCCGGCCGTGAATTTCCTCTGGCCGTCCGGTACATCGGCGGCGTCGCCGTCGCCGCGGAGCGCGGCGTCGCGCTGTGGCACACCCACTCGCCCGACGGCATGCGGGCCATGCTGGCGGAGCTCGACGAGCAGCGCCAGGCGCCCCCGGACCTGGTCGTCGCCGACCACGGCTTCGCCGGCGCGGCCGCCGCGGCCGGCCTCGACGTGGTCTCGTTCGCGGACTGCAACGACCCGGCGCTGTTCATCGGCGAGGCCGAGGGCCGCATCTCGGTGACGGTCCCGATCGACGACAACGTCCAGCCGCATCTGTACGGCCCGGTCAGCGACTTCCTGCTGGAGGGCGTCGCCGCGGAGGCGTGATCGCGGGCGGGACGGACCGCTGAAGCGAGACGGCGGACCGTCGCGGCGGCCCACCGCCAGACGCCACAGCACAAGCGGCGGCTCCCTGCCGACGGCACGATGGCGATCGGCCGCACGTCGGGCGGCAGCGGCAACTGAACCAGCGGCGGCGTCACCGACTTCCAGCCGGTCACCGAACCGCTGAGCGGGTACGGCTACTGACGGCAGCGGCAAGGTGCCAATCGACGGTGACCGGGCGGGAACGTCGCCCGCTCACCGTTTTTTGTCATACCCGGATGGCAAAGTTGAGGCATGCGAGTCGGGCTGCTCGGACCGCTCACGGTCGAGGTGGACGGCCGACCGATCGAGGTCGGCGGGGCGAGGCTGCGCACCCTGCTCGTCCGCCTGGCGCTCGAACCCGGCCGCTTCGTGCCCGTCGATCAGCTCGTCGACGCGCTGTGGCCGGACAGCACACCCGCGCTCAACACGCATACCGGCGGAAGGACCACCAGCGGCAGGACGAACACGCCGGCCCCCAGCGACCCGGCCAACGCCGTCCAGTCGCTCGTCTCCCGGCTGCGCAAGGTGCTCAGCACCCACCCCGCCCTGGAGTCCGGCCCGCGCGGGTATCGCCTGGACATCGAGCCCGCCGACGTGGACGCCTGCCGGTTCGAGCGCCTCGTCGCAGACGGCCGCCGTGCCCTGCGCGCCGACGACGCGCCCACCGCGACCCGGCTGCTACGCGAGGCGCTCGGCCTGTGGCGCGGCCCCGCGCTGGCCGACCTCGACGACCACGGCGCGGTCGTCGCGCGCTGGGACGAACTGCGCCTGGCCGCCACCGAAGACCTCATCGAGGCATCCGGCTTCGCCGCCGACACCCGCGCCTCCGCCATCGCCGAGCTGCAGGAGCTGATCGTCGCCCACCCGCTGCGCGAGCGGCTCGCGGCGCTGCTCGTGCGGGTCCTGCACGCCGACGGGCGGCAGGCCGAGGCGCTCGCCGCGTTCGAGCAGAGCCGGGCCCGCCTCGCCGCCGAGCTGGGCGCCGATCCCTCCCCGGAGCTGCGCGACGCCCACATCGCCGTCCTGCGCGCCGCGGCCCGCCCGCCCCGCGCCGGCAACCTGCGCACCCCGCTGACCAGCTTCGTCGGCCGCGTCGACGACGTCGAGCGGCTCGCCTCACAGGTCGCCGACAGCCGCCTGGTGACGCTCGTCGGCCCCGGGGGCGCCGGCAAGACCCGGCTGGCCACCACGGTCGCCGCGACGCTGACCCGGCACCTGTCCGACGGTGCGTGGCTGGTCGAGTTCGCGCCGGTTGCCGAGGCCGAGGAGGTTCCCGCAGCGGTACTGCGAACGCTGACCGCCGGCGGTCTCGTCCAGCAGGAGGCGGCGATGCGCCCGCGCCGGGGCGACGTCCTGGACCAGCTGGCCGAGACGCTGATGCTGCCCGGCGTCCTGCTCGTGCTGGACAACTGCGAGCACGTGGTGGACGCCGCCGCCAAGCTGAGCGAGGACCTGCTCGGCCGCTGCCCGAAGCTGCGCATCCTGGCCACGAGCCGTGAGCCGCTCGGCATCCTGGGCGAGACGCTGTTCCCGGTCGGCCCGCTCCCGCTGCCGGAGCCGCCCCCGGCCGCGGACCAGGCGGCCCCCGACCACCCGGCGGCGGTGAGCGCCGCGCTGGTGGGCGCCTCTCCCGCCGTACAACTCCTGCAAGATCGGGCGACGGCCGTGCGCCCCGGATTCACCGTGACCGACGACAATGCCCGGGCGGTCGTGGAGATCTGCCGCCGCCTCGACGGCCTGCCGCTGGCGATCGAGCTGGCCGCGGCCCGGCTGCGATCGTTCACGCCGGAGCAGGTCGCCGCCCGCCTCGACGACCGATTCCGGCTGCTCACCGGCGGCAGCCGCACCGCCCTGCCCCGCCATCGCACCCTGCACGCCGTGGTCGCCTGGAGCTGGGACCTGCTCGGCCGCCGGGAGCGCGAGTTCGCCGAGTCCCTGGCCGTGTTCCCGGGCACGTTCGACGCCGAGGCCGCCGAGGCCGTCAGCGGCGTCGCCGACGCCGAGCAGCTGCTCGACACCCTGCTCGACCGGTCGCTGCTCCAGGTGGCCGGCGACGGCCGGGTGCGGTATCGCATGCTCGAGACCATCCGCGAGTTCGCGCTCGAGGAACTCGGCCGCCGCGCGGGAGTGGGCCCCGCGCGGGCCGCGCACGCCGCCCACTTCCTGGCCCTGGTGGAGGAGGGCGACCCGCACCTGCGCACCGGGGCGCAGCTGGAGTGGCTCGAGCGGCTGCGCCCCGAGCAGGACAACCTCCACGCCGCCGTGGCCTATGCATGCGACGCCGGCGACGCGCCGACCGCCTACCGCCTAGGCGCCGCCTGTGGCTGGTTCTGGACGTTCGAGGACAACCACGCCGAGGCGGCGCTGTGGCTGCGCCGCATCCTCGCCATACCGACCCGCCCGGCCGACGAGAAACCCAGCAAGAAAGCCGACGAGAAGCCCGGGGAGAAGCCTGAGCAGCAACCCGGTGAGGAAGCCGCCGAGAAAGCGGACGGGGAATCGGCGCCGGCGACCGGGGCAGTGTCGATGGAGCTGCGGCTGATCGTCATGTCGATGTACGTGGTCAACAGCGGCTTCTCCGGCGACTTCCAGTATCCGCCGGGCCAGTTCGACGAGCTGGTCGAGCTGGCCGCCGCGATCCCATCCGGCGCCCACCCGTTCGTGACGCTGATCGAGCCGGTGGTCCTGCTGTTCCGCGACGACAGCGAGCGCGGCGCCGAGGCCATCCAGCGGCGGCTGGCCTCGTCGATCGACACCTGGACGAGAGCCATGCTGCTGTCGATCCTCGGCCACCTGCACGAGAACGACGGCGACATCGACGGCATGGTGCGCGACCTTAACGCCTCCGCCGCCGCATTCCGCCGCATCGGCGAGCGCTGGGGCCTGGCGATGACCCTCGCCTCGCTGGCCGCCGCCAACACCCGCCGCGGCGACTTCGCGGCCGCGATCGAGCTGTTCGAGGAGTCGATCGACCTGCACACCCAGCTCGGAATCCGCTCGAGCCAGGCCTACCTGCAGGTCAACATCGCCGCCCTGCGCCGGCACACCGAGGGCGCGGAGGCGGCCCGGGCGGCGCTGCGCGGGTTCGTCGAGGACGCCAGACAGGCCGCCCGCGGCGTGTCGCACGCGATGCTCGAGCTCGGCCACCTGGAGCGAGCCGCCGGAGACTTCGATGAGGCGGACCGGTTCTACATCGAGGCGTGGCGGCTGCAGCAGGGGTCACGGATGGTCGCCCCGCAGTACAAGGCGATCATCCTGGCCGGGCGGGCCGAGGTCGATATCGCCCGTGGCGAGCACGACCTCGCCCGCACGCGCCTGGCCGAGGCGATGACCCTGACCCTCAGCGCCCGGGACATGCCGGTCGTCGGCACCCTCGCCGTTGTGCTGGCCGGCCTGACCATGGCCCTCGGCGACCACGCCCGGGCGGCGCGGCAGCTGGGCGCCGCCGCCCAGCTCGCCGGCGCCCGCGACGCCGCCAACGTCGACTGGACGACCCGGCTGGCGGCCCTGCGCACCGTGCTGGGTGAGCCTGCCCTGGAAACGGCGCTGGCCCGCGGCACGAGCATGCCGCGGGCCGAGGCGCTGGAGCTGGTCACCCCGTGAGCACGGGACGACCAGCTCCAGCGCGAGCGTCGGACAACCTACGCCGGGACCGGCGAACGATGGAGCGTCAGGCCTTGCGGCGGTAGGCGCGCACCGCGAGCGGCGCGAACACCAGCAGGATCGCCACCGACCACGCCAGCGTCTTCATCACCGGCTCGAACACGGGCGAGTGCCCCACCATGAGCCCCCGCGCCGCCTGCATCGCGTCGGCCACCGGGTTCACGTTGACCCAGGCCTGCAGCCACCCGGGCAGCGTGTTCGTCGGCACGAGCACGTTGGTCCCGAAGGTCAGCGGAAACATGATCACGAAGCCGAGCCCCTGCACCGCGCCCGGCTCCCGCACGATCATGCCCAGCAGCACGAACATCCAGCTGAAGCAGAACGCCATGAACATGACCAGCAGGCAGCGCGCGATCACCTCGAGCCACGACGTGCCGATGCGGAAGCCCAGGATGTACCCGAAGCCGATCATCACCACGATCGACACCACGAACCGGATCATGTCCCCGAGCACGCCGCCGATGAGCGGCGCCGAACGCCCGATGGGCAGGCTGCGGAACCGGTCGAAGACACCCGTCTTGATGTCCGTGTTCAGGCTCACCCCGGTCGGCGCCGATGCGAAGAGCACGTTCTGCACCATCAGGGCCGGCAGCAGGAACTGCAGGTAGTCGTGGCGCGACCCGGCGATGGCGCCGCCCAGGAGGTACACGAACAGCACGATGAAGATGATCGGCTGCAGCGTGACGTCGAGCAGCTGCTCCGGCGTGCGCATCGTCTTGATCAGGCTGCGCCGGGCCATCACCAGGCTGTGCCGCACCAGCCCGAACGGCCGCGCCGGCACGGCCGCGATGAACTGCGTGCCGTCGGCCGAGGCCTCGCGCGTCGTCGTGGTCGTCATGCCGCCACCTCCTGCCGCTCGCGGGTCAGCGTGAAGAACACCTCGTCGAGGCTGGGCAGGTGCAGCGACAGCTCGATGACGCTGATCCCGGCCTCGTCCAGCCGCCGTACCACGGCCGTCATGGCGCTGTCGTCGGAGACCGGCACCGACAGCACCCCGCGCCCGTGCGACTCCGGCTCGTTGCCGGACACCGCGGCGAGGATCGTCGCGACCGTGTCCAGGTGCGCCGGGTCGGCCGGCCGCACGCTGATCGTCTGCCCGCCGACGATGTGCTTGAGCTGCGCCGGCGTGCCGTGCGCGATGACCTTCCCGTGGTTGATCACCGAGATGTTGTCGGCGAGCGCGTCGGCCTCCTCCAGGTACTGCGTCGTCAGCAGCACCGTCGTGCCCTCCTGCACCTGCGAGCGCACCATGTTCCACACGTCCTCGCGCTTGGCCGGGTCCAGCCCGGTGGTCGGCTCGTCGAGGTAGACGACGGCCGGCCGCCCGACCAGGCTCGCGGCCAGGTCGAGCCGGCGCCGCATGCCGCCGGAGTACGTCTTGGCCGGCCGGTTCGCCGCCTCGGTGAGGTCGAACTCGGCGAGCAGCTGCGCCGCCCGGACCTTGGCCTCCTTCGCCCGCAGGTCCAGCAGCTGCCCGATGAGCACGAGGTTCTCGGTCCCGGTGAGATCCTCGTCCACCGACGCGAACTGCCCGGTCAGCCCGCTGATGCGGCGCACCGCGGCCGGCTGGCGCACGACGTCGTACCCGCCCACGACCGCCCGGCCCTCGTCCGGGCGCAGCAGCGTGGCCAGGATGCGCACCGCGGTGGTCTTCCCGGCCCCGTTCGGGCCCAGGACGCCGAGCACCGTCCCGGGCTCGGCGGCCAGGTCCACCCCGGCCAGCGCGGTGGTCTTGCCGAAGCGCTTGACCAGGCCGGTTGCCTGGAAAGCGAAGCTCATGGCGTGTTCCCCCTGTGGAAGTCTCTCCTTACGCAGTGCAGCATGCCCGCTCCCGCTGTCAAACCGCGCACATTGTCCTGTCATCCGGCGGCGTCCCGCTCGCCGTTCTCAGCATCACATCCTTCCCGCATTGTGGACGCAGGTTGACGATCTCGCGGGCGGCTCGGCAACATCGATTTCATGGGGCCTGACGGCGCGCTGCTGACCCAACGACTGGTGGTCGACCTGGTTCGACACGCCAGCGCGCGCTGTACCCGCTAGAGCCCTCGCTCGCGACCCCTTTCGCCGTGCCGTTGCCCGCCGGGGCGCAGTCTCTGCTTAAATTCCTATCTAACAAGTACTAATACTGGAGAACCGTATGCCCATCGTCACCGCCACCGACTTCCTGTCCCTCGCCCGCAACTACGCCGCGGAGCCCGACGACTGGCCCTTCGCCCCCCGCTTCGACCCCGCCAAACGCTGGTACGGCCGCCTCGCCGTCGCCGACGACCACGAGGTCTGGCTGCTCACCTGGCTGCCCGGCCAGGGCACCGACCTGCACGACCACGGCGGCTCCGCCGGCGCCTTCACCGTGGTCTCCGGCGAGGTCGTCGAGCAGACCGTCCGCGGCGGAGAACTGGCCGCCACCCCCTACATTGCCGGCGACGGCCGCCGCTTCGGCGCCCACCACGTGCACCGCATCGTCAACGCCGGCGCCCGCCCGGCCGTCACCGTGCACGCCTACGGCCCGGCCCTGACCGCCATGACCCGCTACCGCCTGCACGACGGCCGCCTCAGCGTCGAGTCCATCACGACGGCGGGGGCGGACTGGTGACGACGACCACCCCGACCCGCACCCCCGGCCGAGGCATCGACGCCATCCTGGCGGAGGCCCGTGCCCGCCTGACCCGCCTCGACGCCGACCAGGCCCGCCTGGCCGCCGCTGAGGGCGCCGTCCTCGTCGACATCCGCCCCGCCGCGCAGCGCGCCGCCGAGGGCGAGATCCCGGGCGCGCTGGTGATCGAGCGCAACGTCCTGGAGTGGCGGTTCGACCCGCGAAGCGACGCCCGCCTCGACATCGCCGACCGCTACGACCTGCCGGTCGTCGTCTTCTGCTCGGAGGGCTACACCTCGTCGCTGGCCGCCGCGGCGCTGCAGGACCTCGGCCTGCACCGGGCGACCGACCTGACCGGCGGCTTCCACGCCTGGAAGGCGGCCGGGCACCCGGTCACCGCGGGAGTGACTACGCTGGGAGGGTGAAGCTCAAGCTCGACCTCCACGACATCTTCAACCGCAGCGGCGACATCGACCGCGCGCTGCGAGCGATCATCGACGAGGCGGTGGCCAAGCGCGCCACCCTCGTCGAGATCATCCCCGGCAAGGGGTCGGGCGCCCTCAAGAAGCGCGTGCTGCGCTTCCTCGACCAGCGCGAGATCAAGGCCCTGTACCACCGCATCGAAAAGGACTCCGACAACTTCGGCCGCCTGTTCGTGCATTTCCGCTGGAATGAGTCCTCCGGCCGCCGCCGTTAACCGCCGCAGTGGTACGTCATGTGCCAGCTCCAGCACCCCACAGTGCCCTGACGGCAACAAACGGTGACATCGGGCCCAGAGCGCGCACAGTGCCCTGCCGACACTCAGGGCCGTGCTGACCCATGCGTTGACCAGCGCCCCGGCAACGGCCGCCACGCGCTGCGCTCCTCGCCGAACAGCCCCCGACGCCGACCCGCTCCCGAGCGACATGCACTCCCGCGTAGAGCCTCGGCTTGGTCCTGACGATGACCCTGGCCCTGACAATGGGGCCGCGACGACGGCTCTAGGCGACGATAACCCTGGGCGACAACGGCCCTGGTCCTACAAGCGCGCCTGGCTCCTGAACGGGCCTGACTCCGGCAATGTGCCTTTTTCGCCCGCCGGAGCTTATGTCCGGTTCTACAGCATTCTGATCCCGAGTCACGCGCCCACGGCCCGCCCGCGGCGAGCCGTACGGTGAGCGCGCCACACCCACCCCCGGGCGGCGATCAGAACGCGTCGACGGCGTCGGCGAGGTGGCAGACCGCCACCAGCCGAAGCACGGTCCAGTCCGCGTCCGACCAGTCCACGCTGTCCGGTGTCGGCAGCGGTCGCCCGTGCCGCTGCTGCACGGCGATGACCGACCGGGCGTACCCGGCCAGCGAGATCGAGTCGATCGCCTTCCCGGCCGCGATCAGGCTCTCCCGCACCGCCGCGGAGTGCTGGTCGACCCGCGCGAGCAGGTACGGCTGGGCAAGGGCCTCGACCAGCCCATCGACGCCGACCATGGCCATGACCTGGTCGAGGTAGAACCGGGCGTCGAGCTCGGCGGTCGCCAGGTACCCGGCGTCGAATTCGACGGGGGCGGCGGGGGTGAGTTCGTTGTTCATGGACGATGACGCTAGGCACTCCGGGCCCCGAATTGGTCGCCAACAACCGACCGGCACCCGTTCATGACCCGGAGCACTCCGTTCGGAGGACATCACGCTCCGGAATCGGTCTTCCGGGCGGCCCGAGCCCCACCGGGGACCGCGTGCAGAATGTCTTCACCCCCGCGCCGGGAGACCCCGCCGGCATCTGCCCAGGAGGACGAACCGTGTCCGACGACATTCCACCCGCCAGCCCTGGCGACACCCCGGCGCCCGCCGCCAAGCCCGCCTCAGAGCCCACCCCAGAGCGAGCGAACGACGCCGAACCGGATCGGACCGGCGCCGTCACCCCACCGCCCGTCCCGGCTCCCGCGCCCGGGGACCGCAGCTTCGTCGCCCCACCCCGCCGCCCGCTGGTCGCCGCCGCCACCCTCATCGTCCTCGCGATCATCGCCGCCCTGGGCATCGCCGACGTCCAGCCGCCGTCCCCCCGCCCGGCGACGGCCCCCGCCGAGCAGTTCTCCGCCGGCCGCGCGTTCGAGCACGTCCAGCGCATCGGCCAGGAGGTCCACGTCACCGGCAGCCCCGCCGCCGACCGCGTCCGGCAGTACGTCATCGACACCCTCACCGCCGACGGCCTCCACCCCGAGATTCAGGACGCGGTCGGCGTCAACGCCGGCAAGTTCGGCGACGGCGGCATGGCCCACATCCGCAACGTCGTCGCCGTGCTCCCCGGCACCGCCTCGACCGGCCAACTGGTCCTGATGGCCCACTACGACTCCGTCCAGGTCAGCTACGGCGCCAACGACGACGGCGCCGGCACCAGCACCCTGCTCGAGGTCGCCCGCGCCCTCACCGCCCCCGGCGCCGAGCGCCCCCGCAACGACGTCGTCTTCCTGTTCACCGACGCCGAGGAGGCCTGCCTCTGCGGCGCCGAGGCGTTCGTCAGCCAGCACCCGCTCGGCCAGAAGCCGTCCGTCGTGCTCAACTTCGAGGCCCGCGGCAGCAGCGGCCCCGCCGTCATGTTCCAGACCTCCGAGAGCAACGCCGACCTCATCGACGTCTACGCCCGCACCCCGCACCCCGTCGGCACCAGCCTCGCCGTCGAGGTGTACCGCCTGCTGTCCAACGACACCGACTTCACGCCGTTCCTGGCCCAGTCCCGGTTCACCGGCCTCAACACCGCGTACATCGACGGCTCCTCGGTCTACCACAGCCCGTTCGACCGCCCGTCGACGATGAACCGGGCCAGCCTCCAGCACCACGGCGACAACGCCCTGGCGCTGGCCCGCGAGTTCGGCCGCGCCGACCTGCCCCCGCTCATGCGCCCCGCGAGCAGCGACGCCGTGTACTTCCCCTTCGCCGGCCTCCTGGTCCGCTACCCGGCGACCCTGACGTGGCCGATCGCGGCGCTGGCCCTGCTCGCCGTCGCCGCCCTGGTCCTCCTGGCCCGCCGCCGCGGCCTGACCACGATCCCGCGCACCCTGTCCGCCCTGGCCCTGGCGTTGGTACCGCTGATCGCCGCCGCCGTGGCCGCCCAGGCCCTGTGGTCGCTGCTGGTGCTCATCCGCCCCGGCTACGGCGAACTGCTCGACCCGGCCCGCCCGACCTGGTTCCGGTTCGGCGTGCTGGCGCTCACGGCCGCGATGCTGCTGTCGTGGTACGCCATGAGTCGCCGACGCCTGGGCCCGGTCCCACTGGCGACCGGTGGCCTGGCGCTGCTCGCCCTGCTGGGCGCGCTCTTCGCCGCCGTGATCCCCGGCGGCTCCTACCTGGTGGCCATCCCCGCCCTGGTCGGATCGCTGGCCGGCATCGCCGCCCTGTACGTCCGCCCGCCCTTGGCCAGGACCGCCGTGCTGACGGTCGGCGCCGCCGTGCCCGTGCTGGTGCTGGCCCCGACCGTCGCGCTGTTCCTCCCGGCCCTCGGCCTGGCCACCGGCGCGGCGGCGGCGATGTTCGCGACGCTGCTGGGCCTGGCCGTGCTGCCGGTCCTGGAGCTGCTGTTCCGCCCGCCGCTGGCCGCGCGCAACCGTCTGCGCGCCGCCGGCCCGGCCGCCGTGGCCCTAGTGGCGTCGCTGGTGTGCACCGCCACCGGTATGGTGGTCGACAACTGGGACCCGACCCACCCCGAGCCGACCCACCTGATGTACGCCCTGGACCGCGACACCGGCACCGCCGAGTGGGTCAGCCTGGAGCAGTCCCCGGGCGCCTGGACCTCCCGCTACGTGCACGGCCGCCAGTCCCTGAACCGCCAGTTCCCGGTCCTGCCCGCAGGCGAGCTTTCGGTCGGCCCGGCCCAGGCCGCCGACCTCCCCGCCCCCGAGGCCACGGTGCTGTCCGACAGCACGGCGGGCGGGCAGCGCACGCTGCACCTGCGCATCGCCTCGAAGCGCCCGGTCCGCTTCCTGTCGTTCTACGGCGCGGCCGGCGACCACCGGGTCGTGTCGGCCACGGTGGAGGGCCGCGCCGCCACCACCTACATCGAGGGCCAGGACCGCTTCGGCGTCGTCTTCCACGGCCCGCCGGCCGAGGGCCTCGACGTCACGCTGGTGCTGCAGGACACCGCCCCGTTCGCCCTGCGCCTCGTCGACGGCAGCGACGGCCTGACCACCCTGCCCGGCTTCACTCCTCGCCCCGACACGGTAGGGGTCTTCGGCAGCCACTCCAGTGAGCTGCTCGCCGTGGCCAGGACTCAGACCCTCTGACCCGGGCGCCAGCGCGCGACCGCCGGGTCCGGGTCACACGGCCCGGGCCCGGCGCCGCGCGCTTCAACCGACGAACTCGAACGCCCAGGGGAACTCGTTGTACGAGGAGGTCGCGATGTCGTGCCGCGTGGTCCCCTCGTAGGAGTTCGGCCCGGCCACGATCTTGATCACCACCCGGCCGCCCGCGTCGAGCGTGATCTTCCCGGCGTGCACCGCGGCCGTGCACACCGACGAGTCCGTCGTGTACGGCCCCGACCCCCACACCGTGATGATCGTCCCGTTCGGCGCGCACCGGTACGCGACCGTCGTGCCCGGCTTGCTGTCGTACGTCTCGGCCGTGCTCGACCAGTCGTCGCCGGGATGCTCGCGGTCCACCGCGACGCCGGACCCGCCGCCCAGCTTGCCGATGGCGTACACCACCCCCCACGCCCCGAGCCCGAGCACCAGCACCAGGATCACGACGGCGGCGGCGATCACCCCCTTGCCGCGCCCCTGCTCGGCCGGGCTCGCGCCACCCGCGGCGCCACCGGATGCGGCCCGCCCGCCACCGCCGGCCGGACCGACCCCGACCGGCCCCGCGGGAACCCGTCCGCCGGTGACCGCTCCGTTCCCGGGAGACGCGACCGGGTGCCCACTGACCGGCGCCGCCGAGAACGCGGGCGACACGGGCGCGGCCGCCCCACCTCCGCCGAGCCCACCGCCGGAGGACGGCGCGCCTGACATGGGCACTCCCGACACGGGCACCCCGAATGTCCCGGAGCCGCCCGCATACGCCCCCGGAGTGGGCCCGCCGCCCGAGGACGGCGCCCCCGACACGGGCGCCCCGAATGTCCCGGAGCCGGCCGCATACGCCCCCGGAGCGGACCCGCCGCCAACCACCCCGCCGCGGGCAACCCCACCCGTCGAGGGCAACGTGAACTGCGCGGAGGCCCCCACGGCCCCCTGCGCCACCACCAGCTCCGGCTGCTCCACCACCGTAGGAGCCTTCCCGAGCGCCTGGTGCAGCATCGTCGCCACCAGCGGAATCCGGCTCCCGCCGCCCACGAGGAACACCCCGCCGACGTCCTCGGGCCCGAGCCCGGCCGCCGCGATCGCGGCCCGCGTGGCCGTCACGGTGGCCGTGAGGATCGGCCGCGCAAGCTGCTCGAACTGGTCCCGCCCCAGCGGCACGTCGGTATCGAGCGGCGGCACATGGATCATCGTCGACGCGGTCCGCGAGAGGATCTCCTTCGCCGAGCGCACGTCGTCCCAGAGCATCCGGTGCGCCCGCCGCTCGGCGCTGGTCGACGGGTGCGCCAGCCGCCCCCACGCCTGCGGGTTCTGCCCGCCGTGGCTCGCGCCGAGGTACGCCACGATCGCCGCGTCGATGTCCAGCCCGCCGCTGGTGTTCAGCCCCTCCGTCGCGAGCACCTCGAAGCGCTCTCCGGCGTGCCGGACCACGGAGGCGTCGAACGTCCCGGCGCCGAGGTCCTACACGACGAACGCCGACCCCGGCCGCCCGTGCGGCGCGTC
The DNA here is from genome assembly GCF_040682015.1 of Dactylosporangium sp. NPDC051485. Classification (NCBI taxonomy): domain Bacteria; kingdom Bacillati; phylum Actinomycetota; class Actinomycetes; order Micromonosporales; family Micromonosporaceae; genus Dactylosporangium; species Dactylosporangium sp. NPDC051485. Next base: position 21,562 of record NZ_JBFAZW010000045.1, on the reverse strand, counting down.
CGGCGCGGGCAGCGTGAGGAAGACCTGGGCGGCGGCCACCGGCTCCGGCACCAGCGTCACCTCGCCGAGCCCGGCCCGCCGCGCGGCGGCCAGCAGCACCCCCCCGCCGGGTCTGCGCCCACGCGGCCGGGCAGGTCACGGTGGCCGGCCCGAGGCTCCCGCCGGTCACCCGCCGCGCCTCCCCGGCGACCCGGCCGAGCACCGCGGCGATGAGGTCCACGGTGGCGATCTCCCGGTCGCCGAGCAGCACCGCGGGCTCGTCGATGCGCCGCTTGGGGTTCGGCTCGTACCGCTCGGGCCCGATCCGCGCCGCATGCATCGCGTCGCGCCCCACGAGCAGGTCGCCCGTCTCGTCCGCGTACACCGCAGACGGCAGCGTCGGCGAGCCGTCGAACAACAGAGGCCGCACGTGGCCGTCCGGCCACGCCAGCATTGCCACGGTATTCGAGGTACCGAAGTCCACCCCGAGCCGGTACCCCACCGAGTTCACGCCGCCAGCATACGGATCGGCCGCCTGACCGTGATCGTCTCAACAGCCCGCGTCGGCCTCTCGACGGGTGTATTGACATCCCTCGTCCGACCGGACGGAAGTTATCCACAGGAAAAAAATCTTGGTGGCGGTACTTCCCGAGCGGTTCTTATCGTCAAAACCATGATGGTCGATGTGGTGACTCCGTCGGCGTGCACCGTCGACGACCTGTGGCGGGTCCCGGCCGCCGTGGCGCGCCGGGCCGGCCGGGCCGCGCTGGACGCCCAGCGGGCGCTGAGCGCGATCCTCGAGCGCCTGGAGGTGCCCGTCCTGCTGTGCGACGACGGCCGCCTGACGTTCTTCCCCCACGACCCGGCCGACGTGGCCGCCATCCGCGCCGCGCAGACCGCGGCCCGCACGATCCACGCCCACCTGCGGGCCGCCCTGCGCTGACCCGCGCCACCCGCCCGGAGTCCGGGCCACAGACCGCACCGGCACGTTCTGGGCCGCCCCCGGGGCGTGTCGGTGCGCCACCCTCAAAGCCCCGACCGCGACCGAACCCGGCCGACCAGGAACCGGGCCCCCGCCGAGGGCTGGGCCGCTCGATACCACCCGAAGTCGGCGGCGACGCCGAGGCGCGACCCGGGCGGCATCATGGTGCCCGTGTACGAGTTGGACGTCGTAGCCCCCGACAGCCTCGGCCGGTTCGTCTACCGCTGGTACGGCCCACCGGACCGCCCGCCCGCCCCACCGGTCGAACAGGGCGAGGCCGGTCCGGAGGCGCCCGAGCCGCTGCTGGAGTGGCACCGCCTGGCCGCCCGCTACTCCTACCCCCTCAGCCGCGACCACGGCATGCTCCCGCTGCCCGCCCCGCAGGAGCGCCGCGACCCGGCGATCCGCTTCTGGCAGGGCGCCGGCGACTGGTACTCCTACGACAACGCGACATTCCGCTCCGGCACCCCCGACCCCGAGGTGATCGAGAACGACGAGTCCCCGACCGGCCTGACGCTGTCGCGCTTCCTGGTGTACGCCGCCGTCTACGAGGCCACCTACGCCCCACTGCACGGCCTCGTCCGCATGCACCCGGCCCCCGGCGAGCTACGGTCCGTCAAGGTCCGCCTCCGCGAGCTCGACGACGCCCTGTGGCAGTGGCCCGACCCGCGGCTGCGCTACTACGGCGACGACGACCTGCTCGCCCACCTGGGCCCCGACCGGATCGTCATCGCCGCCCGCCACCGCGACGCCCTGGGCCGCTTCGACGGCCTGTCCCTGCCGTGGGAGTGGGACACCCGCACGCTCTGAGGGCGGGGCCTCAGGGCACGTGCACCAGCATCGCGCACACGTCCTCGTCGTCCGGCACGTTGAGGCTCGTCACCAGGTGCGTCACCACCGAGTCGAAGTCGGTCAGGTCGATGGTCTCGCCGGCCCGCCGGATCAGCTCCAGGCTCCCGCCCCGGCGCCGGTCGCCCCGGCTCCGCCCGGCCCCCGGCTGCCCGCCGGCGTAGCACAGCACCCGGTCGCCCGGGGCCAGGGCCACCACCGTGTCCGTGTAACGCATCTCGGCGACCTCGCCCAGCGGCAGCCCCAGCGGCCCCGACAGCACCGTCCCCTGCCCGTCCACGGTGTACCGCACCGGCGCCACCTGCCCCGCCGCCGCCCACCGCAGCTCGCGCGAGGCGGGGGAGTACCGCGCCACTACGAGGCACGCGGTGTGCTCCACCTCCATGTCGCACAGCATCGCGTTGACCGCGGTCAGGATGTCGCCGGGGGACATGTCCAGCGCCGCGTAGGCCCGCACCGCGTAGCGCAGCCGCGCCGCCGTCGTCATCGACGACAGCCCGCGCTCGTCCACGTCGCCCAGGACGAGGACCGTGCCGTCGCCGGCCACCGGCGTGGCGTCGTACCAGTCGCCGTCCACGGTCCCGACCCGCTCGGGGGAGCGGCACCGCCCGCGGATCTCCACGCCCTCCATGCGGTCGAGTTCCGGGCCGGTCGGCAGCAGCGCCTTCTGCAGGGCCTCGGCGGCCCGCCGCTCGTCGGCCAGCCGGTGCCGCTGCGCGGCCAGGGCCTCCTCGGCCCGGCGCAGGCGGGCCTCGATCGCCCGCTCCTCGGTGACGTCCTGCACGGTGCCGCGGACCTCGGTCACGTTGCCGGCGTCGTCGAAGATCGGCTCGGCGGTGATCCGCAGCCGGCGGCCGTTGACCCGGCCCGCCCCGCGCACCTCGCAGAGCAGCTGCTTGCCTTCCACGATCGTGCGCCGCACGGCGTCCTGCACGCCGAGGAGGTCGTCGGGGTGCACGGAGGCGGTCAGCTCCTCGACCGGCACCTGCCCCCCGTCGCGCGGCGCGCCGCGGTGGAAGAGCCGGACGAGCTCGGGGGAGCAGCGCGGCTCGGGGTCGCGCAGCTCCCAGCAGAAGGAGCCGATGCCGGCGATGCGCTCGGCCTGCAGCAGCTGCTCGTGCAGCAGGTCGGCCTCGGTCGCGACCCGCCAGACGGCGAACACCCGGTCCCACAGCCGCACGGCGTGCACCGAGAGCGTCTGCGGCCCGGGCACCCCGTCGGTGCGCGGGTCGGCCCGCAGCCCGTCCAGCCGCCGCGGCTGGCCGTCCTGCAGGACCAGCGCGAACTCCGGCAGCAGCGTCGAGCTGCCCAGCGCCGGGTACGCCGCGAGCAGCGTCGCCTCGTCCGGGTCCACCCGGGCGGCGGCGAAGATCCTGCGGGCCAGCCCGTTGGCGTACTCCACCCGGAAGTCGACCAGCTGCCCGTCCTCGTACACGGGGGAGAGCAGCGCCCCGGGGTCGTGCAGGGCGTCCACCACCGTCGGCAGCCACACCTGGGCCGGGGCGGCCTGCCCGCTCTCCTCGCCCGCCACGTGGAACCAGGCGCTGGCGATCTCGTCGCCGATGAGCGCGTCGACCTGCCGGGCCACCGGCTCCAGCAGCGCGCCGACGTACCGCCGCAGCTCCTCTCCCTCCGGCAGCCCGTCGGCCCAGGTCAGCAGGATGCCGCCGATGACCCGCTCGCCGGAGATCAGCGGGGAGGCCAGCAGCGTCTCGCCACTGAACGGCAGGTGCCCCATCACGGGGTACCTGCCCGACGAATCCCGCCCGGAGAGCCACAGCGTCTCGACGTCCTGCACCGCCACGACGAGCGGCAGTCCCGGGTCCGGCGGGATGCGCGACCACCGGCTGCGCACCTCGCCGGGCACCCCGTGGGTGCCGACGCCGCGCTGCGCCCCGTCCGGATCGAGCAGGGTGAGCAGCACCGAGCTGGGCGCCGGCCAGGCGGTCGGGGCGGTGCTGAGCACCTCGCAGATCTCGTCGTAGCTGCGGGCGGCCGCGATCCGGGCGCCGAGCAGCTGGTGCTGGGACTGCAGCGCCTCCACCTCGGGCGTCCGGCTGGCGCGTCTGCGGGCCGGTGACGGTACGGTATCCGGCTTTTCCGGCCTTTTCCCCCCGGCTTGTCGCGCATCGGCCCTGCGCCGGGCCACGTGCAGGCGCAGCTCGTCGTCGATGAGATTCACCACGTCCGGCGCGTTGGGGTCGGGCGAGGTGGTGCCCACGATCGCCGCGGCGACCTCGATGAGCTTGATGTTCGTCCGCTGCGACAGCCGCACCAGCTGGTCGAACCCCTGGTCCGGGGTGATCCCGAGCCGCTCGACGAGCACACCCTTGGCCTGCTCGATCACGGCCCGGTTCCGCATGGCGGTGCGCACCCCGGTCAGCTCCGCGCGCAGCTTGGCGACCAGCGCGGCGAGCGCCTCGGCCGGCTCCGCGCTGCCGCCCTCGGGTGCCCTGTCGACCATGCCTGCGCCCTTCTGCTCGGTGCGGTCCGCCGATTACTCGGTGCGGTCTGCCGGTTGCTCGGTGCGGTCCGCCGGTGCGAGCCGACGACCGGCTTGCCTGTTGATGTTTACCACCAACCGGCTTGGGTAGGGGCGGTGGCAGGTGAGCGCAGTCTGGAGGTTCGGTGTCTTGAGGATCGCCCTGATCTCTGGGCAGGCCAACCCGCTGGCATTGGGCCGGCCCGGCACCGGGGGCAAGCACACGCACGTCGCGGCCCTGTCCGACGCCCTGGCCCGGCTCGGCCACGACGTCGTCGTCTATACCCGCCGCGACGACCCGGCGCTACCCGACTGCGTGAACCTCGAGTCCGGCGTCACCATCGAGCACATGCCGGCCGGGCCCGCGGCCCCGGTGCCCGCCGACGAGCAGCTTCCCCTGATGGGCGACTTCGGCCGCGCGCTGGCCGCCCGCTGGTCGCGCCCCGGCGCCGGACCCGACGTCGTGCACGCCCACTACTGGCTCTCCGGCCTCGCCGCCCTCACCGCCACCAACGACGACCGGCGCCCGGTCGTCGTCACGTACCACGGCCTCGCCTCCGCCGAGCGCCGCCAGCTGCCACGTGATCACATGCCGCGCGATCACAGCAGGGGCCCGGGACCGCGGGCCGGCCTGGAGCGCACCCTGGGCTCGATCGCCGACCGGGTCGTCGCGCAGAGTGAGGATGAGGTCGCCGAGCTCGGCCGCATGGGGGTGCGCCGCTCCGGCACCGTCATCGTCCCGTCCGGCGTCGACACCGACCGGTTCACACCGGGCGGCCCGGCCGCCGACCACCGCCGCCCCGGCCTGCGCCGCATCCTCAGCGTCGGCCCGCTCGTGGCCCGCAAGGGCTTCGCCGACCTCGTCGCCGCGCTGCGCCGCGTCCCGGGCGCGGAGCTCGTCGTCGTGGGCGGCCCCGACCCGTCCGGCGTCGACCGCGACCCGGAGGCCCGCCGCCTGCTGCAGCTGGCCGACCGCCACGGCGTCGCCGACCGCCTGCGTATCGTCGGTGCCGTCGGCCAGGAGGAGCTCGCCGGCTGGTACCGCTCCGCCGACGTCCTGGCCTGCACGCCCTGGTACGAGCCCTTCGGCCTGACCCCGCTGGAGGCGATGGCCTGCGGCGTGCCGGTCGTGGCCTACGCGTCGGGCGGCATCGCGGAGAGTGTCATCGACAACGTCACCGGTGTCCTGGTCCCCCCGCGCGACACCGTCGCCATGGCCACCGCCCTGCGTGGCCTGCTGGGCGACGAGGTCCGCCGGATGAGCTTCGCCAGCGCCGCCATCGACCGGGTTCGTTCCCGCTACACCTGGGACCGCGCCGCCACCGAGATGGAGCGCGTCTACCGTTCGGTGACCGGCGTCGTCGCCGACGCCGAGCCCGCGGACGAGACCGACGAGGACGACGAGGCCCTCTCCGAGGTTTCCTGAGACCCCGCAGTTGTACGGCATGAGCTCGTCCCCATTCGTGAGCGCACCTTGCCGGTGGCGTACGCGCCGCGGTACGTTGGTCTGACCGCATCAGCCGAACGGCCGATGGTCGCTCCGCCGGTCGTCCCTTGACGGATGTGGAAGCTCGCACCGGCGGCCTCGTCAAGCAGCCGCGATCCCGCCACGGGCCGCTGCAGGGCCGGGCGCTCAACAGGGCGCCGATCGGCGTTCGCTTCTCCCGCCCGGGCGCCGTGCCGTCCGCACCCGTCCCCCGGGCCGGCAGGCAGGGGGATCCCCTCATGACCGTCACCGCCCACTCCCACGCCCCGCGGGGCAACTCCCACGGCGGCCCGCACCACGACGAGGCCGCCGCCCGGTCCCTGCTCACCCTCCTGGCCGATCTCCCGTCCGGCAGCTCCGACCGCCCGCGCGTCCGCGGCCGCCTCATCGAGCTGTACGTGCCGCTCGCCGAGTACCTGGCCCGCCGCTTCCGCAACCGCGGCGAGCCCCTGGACGACCTGGTCCAGGTGGCCGTGGTCGGCCTGATCAAGTCGGTCGACCGCTTCGACCCCGCCCGCGGCTGCGCCTTCACCAGCTACGCCATCCCGATGATCGTCGGCGAGCTGAAGCGCCACTTCCGCGACAAGGGCTGGGACGTCCGCGTGCCCCGCCGCCTGCAGGAGCTCCGCCTGGAGATCGCCAGGGTCTCCGGCCCGCTGGCCCAGGAGCTGGGCCGTTCCCCGACGATCGCCGACCTGGCCGCCCGCCTGTCCGTCACCGAGGAGGCGATCATCGAGGGCCTGGAGGTCAGCCACGCCTACCGTGTCCTGTCCATCAACGCCCCGGCCGGCGGCGAGGAGGCCGGCGCCGAGCTCGCCGACCTGCTCGGCGTCACGGACCGCGCGCTGGAGGAGGTCGACGACCGCGAGTCCCTGCGCCCGCTGATCGCCCGCCTGCCGGCCCGCGAGCAGCGCATCCTGGCCATGCGCTTCACCGAGAACCTGAGCCAGGGCCAGATCGCGCAGCGGTTGGGCATCTCGCAGATGCACGTCTCCCGCCTGCTGGCCCGCGCCCTGACCTTCTTGCGCGGCGAACTACCACAGCCCCTGTGAACGAAGGTCCTCGTAAACGAAGCCCCTGAGACCCGACCGGTTCCCGATAAGTCGGGCGCTGGCGCGCTCGACTTATCCTATTTTTCGCCGGTCAGGGTGTATGTCCGAATCCCCGGTCAGGCCGGGGTCAGGGCCGCCGGGACCGACAACTGGTAGACGTTGTAGGCCTGCTTGATGACCGGATGGGCGACGTTGCGCACCGGCACGCCCCCCGGCGTCGTCCCGCGCTCCGAGCCCGCGTGCGCGTGGCCGTGGACGGCGAGCGCCACGCCGGGGGCCGAGTCGATGGCCTGGGCCAGCTGGTACGAGCCGAGAAAGGGGTAGATCTCCAGTGGCTCGCCCAGCAGGGTGTCCGGCACGGGGGAGTAGTGCGTCAGGGAGATCCGCACGTCGCAGTCCAGCGCGGCCAGGCACTCGCCGAAGCGGGTGGCCAGTTCGCGGCCGTGGCGCGTGAAGGCCTTCATCTCCGGCTCGCCGAACTCGCTCGCGCAGGCGCCCGCGAAGCCGCCGCCGAAGCCCTTCGTGCCGGCCACGCCGACGCGGGTGTCGTCGCAGTGCACGACGGTGCCGGAGCACTCCAGGACCGTGAGGCCGGCGTCGCGCAGTACCGCGGCGACCTCGTCCTGCTGATCACCGTGGTAGTCGTGGTTGCCCAGGATGGCGACCACCGGCACCGCGAGCCCGCCGAACTCCTGGGCCACGCAGCGGGCCTCCTCCGGGGTGCCGTGACGGGTCAGGTCGCCGGCGAGCAGGAGCAGGTCGGCCTTGCCGGCCAGGTGCTCCAGCGCCGGGCGGTACCGCCCGAGGACATCGGCGTCGAGGTGCACGTCCCCGACCGCGGCCACCCTGACACACGCCGTCACAGCTCCTCCACCTCTTCCGGCTCGTGGGAGCGGGTCAGGCCGATGTTGCACCGCACCGGCAGATCCGGGAACGCCTCGGCGACGACCTGGCAGATCAGGTCGCGGCGCTCGGCGCTCTCCACCTCGCCGACCAGCGAGATGCCGGTGTCGGTGCGCACGAACCGGATCCCCTGCTCCGCGATGCGCTCGTCCTCGGCGAGCAGGTGCTGCAGCGCGCCTTCGACATAATGCTCAATGGACATCGTCGGCCCCCTCAAACGGCCGCGGACAGGGCGCCGGCCTCGGCCAGCGACATGACCCCGAGCTTGTCGATCAAGAACAGGAAAGCATGGGCGTACGGCGAGTGGGCCGTTTCCCGGTACACCCGCGCCCAGTCGATCTGCTCGCGCAGCGAGCGCGCCACCGGCAGTCCGCGCGCGAAGTCGCAGTAGTGCGCCGACCAGGTGAGCACCTTGTGGATCATCAGCTCGGTGGCCGAGAGCACCGGCATGTGGGAGGCGCTGACCGCGATGACGTCCGTGTCCCGGAACGTCGCGTCGGTCACCGGTCGCTGGACCGGGCAGAAGATGAAGTCGATGAGCAGGTCGCCGTGTTCGGTGGCGTCCCAGGCCTTCACCAGCCAGCCCTCCGGTGGCACCTCGCCGCGGAAGCCGACCTCGGCCAGGGCGGCGAGCACCCGCCCGGCGTCCTCTTCCTTGATGAGGAAGTCGATGTCGTGATCGACGGACTCCCCGCCGCGCGCGTACACCGCGAAGCTGCCCGCCAGGCAGAACGGGATCCCCGCGTCCTTGAGATGGAATGCGGCCTTCTTGAGCGTGGCGATCAGCGGCTGCCGGTCCTCGGGAACTGCCATGAATAGCGGCTTACCCGCCCGATCATTCCGTCACACGCACCGATTCGAGCAGGTCGCCGAGGCGGCGCAGCTCTCGGGCCGGGCAGGCCTGGGCCAGCCGCGGGAAGAGCTCGGTCTCCTCTTCCTGCATGTGCTGGCGCGCCGCGTCGAAGAGCCCCGCGGCCCGATCGCCGGCCTGGCGCCTGAACGACGCGTGCTCGGCGTCCTCGTAGGCGGCGATCTCCGGCCCCGCCGGCAGGTACTCGCGCAGCGCCGGGTGCAGGAACCGCTCCTCGGCCAGGGAGTGTCGCTCGAGCGCGGCCAGCGCCGCACCCAGCGCCGCCTCCCGCCCGTCGGACGTGCGCGCGGTCTCCACGTCCGCGAAGAGCGACTCCAACCGGCGATGTTCGGCCACCAGGAGGTCGATGAGATCCGCCGGCATGCAGACGGGCGTACCCAAGCGGGGCGCCCGGCTAACCTGCGGCGCGCAATGACGTCGATATGGGCGGGTCGGCCTTCCGCAGAGTTGGCACATGTGTTCGAATAGTCTCTCATGGAGCGCCGAAAGCACTGGTGGAACGGCAGTTGGGGACGCCTGGCCCGCCGCGACGTGTACCTCTTCGAGGACGCCGGCATCTGGTGGGTCGAGTCCCGCGAGGGGGGCGCCGACGGCCGCGCCCGGCGATACGAGTTCGGCGACGAGGACAGCGCCATGGACTGCGTCTCGGGCCTGCTGGCCCAGCCCGGCGTGTGGCGCGAGGTCAGGTAGCCGCCGCCCGGCCGCGGCCGTTCCTCCCGCACCTGTCCACCGGGTCGCCCGGCTGCACAACCGGATCAACTGCCCGGCCCCGACGCCAGCCCCGGCATCGTGGCCCGTCGGCCGGCGACGGTCGGCGCGCAACGGATCGCCGCAAACGGGGAGCAGGACACAAGAAAGGCGCGAGCAGAAGCAGTGAATCGCAATGGTTCGCCGCGCCGGGCGGCCGTAGGTTTTGAGGCATGAGTCGTCGTTACCTCATGTGCCGCCCGACGTACTTCGCCGTGGACTATTCGATCAACCCGTGGATGGACCCGGCCGCCCCGGTCGACGCCGAGCGGGCCGTCGCGCAGTGGACGACGCTCTACGAGCTCTACCGGGAGCTCGGCCACACCGTCGAGCTCATCGACCCCGTCCCGGGCCTGCCCGACATGGTCTTCGCGGCCAACGGCGCCACGGTCGTCGACGGCCGCGTGTACGGCGCCCAGTTCCGCCACCCCGAGCGGGCCGACGAGGGCCCCGCGTACCTCGAGTGGTTCGCCCGCAACGGCTTCGAGGTGCACTCGGCCAAGAGCGTCAACGAGGGCGAGGGCGACCTGCTGCTCGCCGGCGACCGGATCCTGGCCGGCACCGGGCTGCGCACCGAGCACGCCGCGCACGCCGAAGCCCAGGAGCTCTTCGGCCGGCCGGTGATCACCCTGCAGCTGGTCGACCCGCGCTACTACCACCTCGACACCGCGCTGACCGTGCTGTCGCAGGCCGGCCCGGGCGGCGCGGTGGCCTACTACCCGGGGGCGTTCTCGCCGGGCAGCCGGGAAGTGCTCCGCCGGCTGTACCCCGACGCCGTCCTCGCCACCGCCGACGACGCCGCCGCGCTCGGCCTGAACGCGGTCAGCGACGGGCACCGGGTCGTCCTGCCATCCGCCGCCACCGGGCTGGCCGCCGAGCTAGCGTCAAAGGGGTTCCAGCCGGTCCCGGTCGACGTCTCCGAGCTGCACAAGGCCGGCGGTGGCCCGAAGTGCTGCACCCTGGAGGTTCGGTCATGACCAGCGTTGCGAACAGGACCGTGACGGCGGTCGAAGAGGCCGAGCGGCACACGGCGCACAACTACCATCCGCTGCCGGTCGTCATCGCCGAGGCCGAGGGGGCCTGGGTCACCGACGTCGACGGCCGTCGTTACCTCGACTGCCTCGCCGGCTACTCGGCGCTGAACTTCGGCCACCGCCACCCCGGGCTGATCGCCGCCGCCCGCGAGCAGCTGGATCGGGTCACGCTGACCAGCCGGGCCTTCCTGCACGACCAGTTCGGCCCGTTCTGCCGCGACCTGGCCGAGCTGACCGGCAAGGACATGGTCCTGCCGATGAACAGCGGGGCCGAGGCCGTCGAGACCGCGATCAAGGTGGCCCGCAAGTGGGGGTACAAGGTCAAGGGCGTCCCCGACGGACAGGCCACGATCATCGTGGCCGACGGGAACTTCCACGGCCGCACCACGACGATCGTCAGCTTCTCCACCGACCCCGAGGCCCGCGCCGACTACGGGCCCTACACGCCCGGCTTCCGGGTCGTGCCCTACGGCGACCTCGAGGCGCTGCGGGCCGCGATCGACGAGACCACGGTGGCGGTACTGCTGGAGCCCATCCAGGGCGAGGCGGGCGTCCTCGTCCCGCCGCGCGGCTACCTGACCGGCGTGCGCGAGGCGTGCACCGAGCGCCGGGTCCTGTTCGTGGCCGACGAGATCCAGTCCGGGCTGGGCCGCACCGGGGCCACCTTCGCCTGCGACGACGAGGGCGTCGTGCCCGACATGTACGTGCTGGGCAAGGCCCTCGGCGGCGGCATCGTCCCCGTCTCCGCGGTCGCCGCGGACCGCGACGTCCTCGGCGTGCTGCGGCCCGGCGAGCACGGCTCCACCTTCGGCGGCAACCCGCTCGCCTGCGCGGTCGCCCGGGCCGTGGTCGGCCTGCTGGCCACCGGCGAGCCGCAGCGGCGCGCCCGCGAGGTCGGCGAGCACCTGCACCGCCGCCTCGGCGAGCTGGTCGGGCACGGGCTCACCGCCGTGCGCGGGCGCGGCCTGTGGGCCGGCATCGACATCGACCCGGCGCTGATGACCGGGCGCGAGGCGAGCGAGCGGCTGATGGCCCGGGGCGTGCTGGCCAAGGACACCCACGGCTCGACCCTGCGCCTCGCCCCGCCGCTAGTGGTGACGCGCGAGGAGATCGACGGCGCCGTGGATGCCCTGGCCGAGGTGCTCAAGAGCGCCGGATCAGCCGGCTGAGCCAGCCGGGCCGCTGCCGCGGTACCACCGGCCCGCCGTCCACGCCCACGGGTTTCGGGGCATTGCGCCTCGGGACCACCGGCTCCAGGACCACGGTGTCCGGGGAGGCGGGCCGCACCGGCGCGATGACCGCCGGGGTCGGCCTGGGCCGGGGCAGCGGCGGGGTGCGGGCCACCGGGCAGCGGGCCGCGGCCGGCGGGACCGGGGAGCGGCCCCGCTTGCCCAGCTCGCGAGCGTCGGAGTCGAGGTAGAAGCCCGGCCTCTGGTCGGCCTCGTGGTAGTACCGGTGGAAGACGCCCGTGGTCGAGGGGCTCATCGGCGGCACGATCCACGACCAGTCGGCCGGCACGCGCCGGCCCGAGCGCTCCTCGCTGGCCAGGTGGGCCAGGAACCGCTCCGACTCGGTGTGGTGGTCGCTGATGCGCGCCCCGGCCTGGTCGAAGGACCACAGCACGGCCCGGTTCAGCTCGACCAGCGCCCGGTCCTTCCACAGCGAGCGCTCGGTCGAGGTGTCCAGCCCCATCCGGGCGGCCACCGCCGGCAGCAGGTCGTAGCGGTCCCGGTCGGCGAGGTTACGGGCGCCGATCTCGGTCCCCAGGTACCACCCGTTGAAGGGCGCCAGCGGGTAGTCGACCCCGCCGATGTTCAGCCGCATGTTCGCGATCGCCGGGATGGCATACCAGCGCAGCCCCAGCTCGGCGAACCAGCGCAGCTCCGGGTGCTCGATCGGCACCTCCCAGACGGCGTCCTCGGGCAGCTCGTACAGGCTCACCGACCCGTCCGGGGCCTCGATGGCCAGCGGCAGCACGTCGAACGGGTCGTCCGGCTTGCCCCGCCAGCCGTACTGCTGGAGCGTCTCCGTGAACTGCGCGTACCGGGGGTCGCCGGTCACGGTGCCGTCGGCGTGGCGGTGGCCGGCGTACCGGACGAGCTGGTCGTTCCACAGCCGGGGGCCCGGGCGGCCCGGCCGGTGCGGCGCGAAGACCGAGATCACCGGGCGGATCACGTGCCGCTCCCGCTGCCCGGCCGTGCGCAGGTGCCGGACGAGCTCGTCGAAGACCTCGGCCGGCTCGGCGACGTTGCGCAGGTCCCGCACGATGAGGCTGCGCCAGTACAGCCGCCCGATGCACCGGCTCGCGTTGCGCCACGCCACCCGGGCGCCAAACACCAGCTCGGCGTAGGTGTGCGCGTAGGTGCCGGTCTCGGCGATCTCGTCCCGCACGCGGGCCAGGCGTTCCCGGCCGTCGCGCTGGTGCTGCTCTTGGTAGTAGAGGGCGAGGAACTCCTCCGCCTCCGCAAGGTCCACGGGGGAGTGGGCGTCCCACTCGCGCCCCGGCATGTCGCGGTATCCAGGCACGCTCACGCGCGACCTCCCAGCGTCTCCGGTGAGTGGCAGGCACTCATCGTGTCGGGGCCGTGGGCGGCGAGGTCGCACAACGTGTGCGGGTGGCGGCGCTGCGTCAGGAGTTGTACGCGAGGCTCATCCGCCGATGCGGTGGGTCCCCTCCGCGGGGGTCACGGCGAAGGCGTCGGGGGGCGCGAAGCCGGCATCGGCGAACGCCCCCCGCACCGCCGCCTCGACCTCGGCGCACCGCTCGGCGTCCACCAGGGCCAGCACGCACCCGCCGAAGCCGCCGCCGGTCATCCGGGCCCCGTGCGCGCCGGCCGCCAGGGCCGCCGCGACCGCCGTGTCGACCTCCGGCACGGTGATCTCGTAGTCGTCGCGCATGGACGCGTGCGAGGCGGTCAGCAGCGGCCCGACGGCCCGCGCGTCACCGGCCCGCAGCGCGTCGACGGTGTCGAGCACCCGCTGGTCCTCGGTCACCACGTGGCGCACCCGCCGCCGCATCACCTCGTCGTCGAGGCGCGCCAGGGCCGCGTCGAGCCCGCCCGCGCCGATGTCGCGCAGCGCGGGCACGTCCAGGATCTTGGCCGCCTGCTCGCAGCTGCGCCGGCGGGCCGCGTACTCGCCGCTGACGTGCTCGTGCGGGGCCTTGCTGTCCACCACGAGGATGGCCAGACCCTGGGCCGCGAGGTCGAAGGGCACCTGCTCGGTGGCCAGCGACCGGCAGTCCAGGAACAGCGCGTGGCCCGCCCGGCACAGCGTGGAGGCGGACTGGTCCATGATGCCGGTCGGCGCGCCCACGTACGCGTTCTCGGCCCGCTGGGCCAGCCGGGGGCGATCGGCCAGGGGCACGTCGGCGCCGGCGAGGTCGAGCAGGCAGGCCATCACCGCGCACTCCAGGGCGGCGGAGCTGGACAGCCCGGCGCCGAAGGGCACGTCCGAGGCGACGGTCAGCTCGGCGCCCGGGACGTCGTGGCCAGCCTCGCGCAGCGCCCAGACGATCCCGGCGGCGTACGCGGCCCAGCCCTCGACCTTCTCGTCCGCGGTGAAGGTGACGGTCTCGCCCGTCTGCTCCGAGGCGATCCGCCACTCGGGCGCGGCCAGGCGGCGGGCGCCGGCGACGGTGAGGTGGGGGAGGGCGAAGGGCAGCACGTAGCCGTCGTTGTAGTCGGTGTGCTCGCCGATGAGGTTGACCCGGCCGGGGCTGGCCCACACGCAGTCGTAGGGCCCGTCCGGGAGCCGTTGCGGGGCGGTGCTCACAGGCTGACCTCCCGCAGCATCGAGGCGGCCTGCTCGGGCCGCACATCGTTGATGAACACGCCCATGGCCGACTCGGATCCGGCCAGGTACTTGAGCTTGCCCGGCGCCCGCCGGGTGCTGAACACCTGCAGGTGCAGGTAGGCCACCTCCCGGCCGACCCGCACGGGGGCCTGGTGCCAGGCGGCGACGTACGGCATGGCCAGGCCGAACAGCCCGTCGAGGCGGCGCAGCACCTCGAGGTACAGCGGCCCGAACGCGTCGCGCTCCTCGCTGCCCAGCGCCGGGATGTCCGGCACGTGCCGGTTCGGGTACAGGTGCACCTCGAACGGCCAGCGCGCGGCGGCCGGCACGAAGGCGGTCCAGTGCGCGTTGCCGGCCACGATCCGGGCGCCGTCGGCCCGCTCGGCCGCCAGCACGGCGGCGAAGAGGTTGCCGGGGCCGCGGTGCTCGCGGGCCGAGCGCAGCATGCGCCGGGTGCGGGGAGTGACGAAGGGGTACGCGTAGATCTGCCCGTGCGGGTGGTGCAGGGTGACGCCGATCTCCTCGCCGCGGTTCTCGAAGCAGAAGACCTGCTCGATGTCGTCGCGGGTGGACAGTTCGGCGGTCCGGTCGGCCCACGCCTCCAGCACGGTGCGCACGCGGGCCGGGCTCAGCGACGCGAACGAGGCGTTGTGGTCCGAGGTGAAGCAGACGACCTCGCAGCGGCCGGTCGCCGGACGGGCCGGCGCCAGGCCGGGCAGCACGTCGTCCTGGGCCGGTCCGACCCGGTGACTGAACGAGGGGAAGCGGTTCTCGAAGACCACCACGTCGTACTCCGGCGCGGGGATCTCGCTGTGCCGCTCGCGCGTCGACGGGCACAGCGGGCACTGCTCCGAGGGGGGCAGGAAGGTGCGCGCCTGGCGGTGCGCCGCGATGGCCACCCATTCGTCGAGGATCGGGTCGTAGCGCATCTCCGGGGCCGCCGGCGGCGGGGGCAGCTCCCGTTGGTCGACGGCGTCCCGGGACGCGTCGTCGCGCTCATCGAAGTAGATGAGCTCCCGGCCGTCGGCGAGATGGGTGACCGTGCGCTTCACTCGTGCTCCAGTGTCCTTGGCCGGCCACGGTCGTGGTCAGCCGTTCGGGTCGACGACGATGAGCTCACCGACGCGCTCGGCGAGCTGCACCCGCGCCTCCGCGGGCAGCCCCACGTCGGTGATGAGGATGTCCGCCTCGTCCAGGGGCATGATGGTGGCGATACCCACCATTTCCCATTTCGTGTGGTCGGCCAGCACGACAAGCCGGCGCGCGGCCGCGACCAGCAGCCGGTTGGTGCCGGCCTCCATGAGGTTTGGCGTGGTGAATCCGGTGCGCGGGCTCATCCCGTGGACGCCGAGGAAGAGCACGTCGACGTTGAGCGAGCCGATCGCCGCTTCGGCCACCGGGCCGGCCAGCGCGTCGGAGGGGGTGCGGATTCCGCCGGTGAGCACGACCGTCTGGTCGGGGCGCCCGGCGTGGTACAGGGTGTCGGCGACCGGGATGGAGTTGGTGACGACGGTCAGTCCCGGGACATCGACGAGGTATGCGGCCAGCGCGGCGGTGGTGGTGCCGGCCGACAGGGCGACCGCGGTGTGCGGTTCGATGAGCTTCGCGGCCCGCTCGGCGATCGCCGCCTTCTCGTTGCGCTGGCGCACCGACTTGGCGTCGAAGCCGGGCTCCTCCGTCGAGCCGGGCCCGGCGATGGTCGCGCCGCCGTGCACCTTGTCGACGAGGCCGCGCTCGGCCAGGGCCTCCAGATCGCGCCGGATGGTCATGTCGGAGACGCCGAACTGGCGCACCAGCTGGCTCACGCGCACGCCACCGTGCCGGCGGACCAGGTCGAGGATGGCCGCCTGACGTTGCTGTGCGAGCATCACGCCGTTCCCTTCGCAGGCGCAGCGGGGGTCGTCATCACGACTGCGCGAGTGTCCGGACCCACAACGGGTTCCAACGCAGACGGTACGTCGCTCGCACATGAGCGCACCTCGCTGGCCCGGCCGAAGAATTCCGCCGGGTGGTCACCCCCTGGGGGTGCGCACGGGTGCGCTCGCATGGCGTACAGCTTCGAACCTAGCCGACCAGAAGTCAACAAACTCGAACAGCTACCCGCCCGCTACCGCAAGCCGTCACGGATCACAAGCCTAGGTCCATGGACGGCGACTGTCCCTGTGCGGACAGCCGCCGTCCTGGGGGTTCGCGTTTGGTTCTGTGCCTTGCTGGGGAGAAACAATGAGGCCAACTGCGGCGTCAGAACGGGCGGGTGCCGACGGTGGTCAGGCGTTGGGTGGCGCGGGACAGGGCGACGTACAGCGTGCGGAAGCCGGTCTTCGCCTCGTCGCGGATGTCGGCGGGCTCGACGACCAGGACGCCGTCGTACTCCATGCCCTTGGAGTCCAGGGCACCGACCGTCTGCAGGCGCTCCGGGGCCAGGCCGGACAGCCACGCGGCGACCTCGGCGCGGCGGGCCGTCGGGGTGATCACGCCGACCGTGCCCTCCACCTGGTCCAGCAGCGTCTTCGCGGCCTCGCGGACCGCCGCCTCCAGGTCGGTGGTCACCGTCTCGACCGGGGCGATGCCCGAGGAACGCACCGCGGTCGGCAGCTCGATGTCCGGCTGCGCCGCCCGGATGACCCGGGCCGCGACCGCGAAGATCTCGGCCGAGTTGCGATAGTTGGTGGTCAGGGTGAAGGACGAGCGGCGGCGGGTGCCGACCGCGCTCTCCATCGCGCGGTCCGACTCCGCGGCGTCGGCCCAGGCGGCCTGGGCCGGGTCGCCCACGATCGTCCAGGTGGCGTGCGGGCCTCGGCGGCCGACCATGCGCCACTGCATGGGGGAGACGTCCTGCGACTCGTCGACGATGATGTGCGCGTAGTCGCGGTAGTCGTCCGGGCGCTCGACGGCCTGGGCCCGGGCGGCGGCGATGCGGTCGGCGTAGGTGGTCACCTCGCGCACGCCCTCGGCGACCTGGAACGGGTCGCGCGGCTGGCGCTTGCGGGCCGGCGGGTCGCCGAGCAGCTCGTGCAGCTCGTCGAGCAGCGCGATGTCCTCGACCGAGAGGTCATCGACGGCGATCGAGCCCGCCAGGGTGGCGATCTCGCGGTTGCTCAGCACGCCGCCGGCCCAGCGCGACAGGCGCGAGCGGTCGGCCAGCCAGCCGAGCACCTCGGCCGGGCGCAGGACCGGCCACCAGCCGCGCATGAACTGGATGAACTCCGGGCGCTCGGCGATGTCCGGGGCGAACTCCTCGCGCTTCTGCTGCCGGCCGGACGGCAGCAGCTCCACGCTCTGGCGCCATAGCGCGTCGAGCACGTAGCCGGCCGCCTTGGCCCGGGCCGCGTTGCGCTTCACGCCGAGGCCCAGCACCGTGCGGCGCAGCTCGTCGAGCGCGGCGCGGTCGAGGCTGAGCAGCTCCCCGCGGTACAGAATCCGGAGCCTCTCCGGCGAATCGGGGCCCGGGCTGCGGGCGGCGCGGCCCAGCACCCGCTGCATCCGCAGCGAGCCCTTGACGGCGGCGACCGCCGGCGGCTCGTGCCGGGTCGCCTGGACGCCCTCGACGAGTTGGCCCAGGGACCGCAGGGTCGCGGTGTCCTCACCGAGCGACGGCAGCACCCGCGAGACATAGCCGACGAACACGTCGGACGGGCCGACCACGAGCACGCCGCCGGACTCGTAGCGGTTGCGGTCGGCGTAGAGCAGGTATGCGGCGCGGTGCAGGGCCACGGCGGTCTTGCCGGTGCCGGGGCCGCCGCGCACGATCGTGATCCCGGACGCGGGGGAGCGGATCGCGTCGTCCTGCTCGCGCTGGATGGTGGCGACGATGTCCTTCATGCCCCGGCCGGTGGCCCGGGACAGGTTGGCCAGCAGCGCGCCGTCGCCGACCACGGCCAGGTCCGGGGGCGCGGCGGCCGGATCGAGCAGGTCGTCCTCGATGGAGACGACCTTCTCGTTGGTACTGCGAATGCTCCGCCGCCGCACCACGCCCATCCGGTCGGCCGGCGTGGCCCGGTAGAACGGCGCCGCCGCGGGCGCCCGCCAGTCGACGACCAGCGACTCGTACTCCTCGTCGCGCAGCCCCAGCCGCCCGATGTAGCGCACCTCGCCGCCCGGCACCGCCGGCTCCACGGCCGCGGCGTCCGCGCCGGACACCCCGTCGGGGCCCAGGTCGAGCCGCCCGAAGACCAGCCCGTCGTGCTCGCTCTCCAGCGCCCGCCGGCGCCGCGCCGCGTGGTAGACCATGGCGTCGCGCTCGACCAGGGCGCCGAAGTTGCCGACCCGCGCCAGGCTGTACCCGGCCTTCTCGACCTCGGCCGCGGTGATCCGCAACTGGTCCAACCGCACGTACACCCGGTCCAGGTATTGCTGCTCGGCGGCGATCTCCGAGTCGCGAACCGCGTCGCTCAACGCTATCTACTCCTGCCGCCCGGCGAAAACAACCCCGGAATCTTACTCGCTTCGCGCGGGCCGACTCCGGCAAGGCGCCCCTCCGGGGACCCTGCTACGGCGTGGCCGCCGGCTCCTTGTCGGCCTCGGCGGCCAGCGCCCGGGCCTCCGCGGCCGCCCGGCGGCGCAGGTAGAGGGTGGAGGCCACGCCGGCGACGACGGCCACCGCGAGGGCCACCCAGGAGAAGTCCTTGAGCCACTTCTCGGCCACCCGGCCCAGCGAGTAGATGGTGAACACGGTGCCGAACGACCAGGTTATCCCGCCCAGCGCGTTGGCGGCGAGGAACTTGCCATACGGCACCCGCAGCGCCCCGGCGAGCGGCCCGGCCAGGATGCGCAGCAGCGCGATGAACCGGCCGAAGAACACCGCCCAGACGCCCCAGCGCTGGAACGCCCGCTCGGCCTTGGCCAGGTGCTCCGGCCCGAAGTGCTTGGGGAAGCGCCGCCCGAACCGCTCGAGCAGGGCCCGCCCGCCGCGGCGGCCGATGAGGTACCCGACGCTGTCCCCGGCGATCGCCCCGACCGAGGCGGCGCCGGCGACCAGCCACGGGCTGACCGAGGTGGTGACGGAAAGTAGCGACGCGGTGACCAGCGCGACCTCGCCGGGTAGCGGGACGCCCATACTCTCGATGCCGATCACGAGGCAGACCATCAGGTACACCCATATCGGGGGGAGCGTGCCCATCCATGCCTCGATGTGATGCACCGCGGCTCTCCCTCCTCAATGCGACGTCGGTCCGCCACTTCCGTCCGCGCCCAGGGTCTCATACCTTGCTGAGCGTGGGCTGGATGGTATATGGCGCAAACGGCTACAGCGGGTCACTGCTTGCCCGGCTCGCGGTGACGCGGGGCGAGCGCCCGGTCCTGGCCGGCCGCTCGCAAGGCCCGGTCGCCGCGCTCGCGCACGAGCTCGGCCTGTCACACCGGGTAGGGCCGCCGTCGGCCGGGCTGCTCGACGGCGTCGATGCCGTCGTGAACTGCGCCGGGCCGTTCGCCGAGACCGCCGAGCCGGCCGTCGCCGCCTGCCTGGCCGCGGGCGCGCACTATCTGGACATTACCGGGGAGCTGGACGTTTTCGAGCGGATGTTCGGCCATGACGAGGCGGCCCGCGCCGCCGGCGTGACAATGATCACCGGAGCCGGCTTCGACGTGGTGCCGACCGACTGCCTCGCCGCCCTGCTCGCCGCCGAGCTGCCCGGGGCGGTCGCGCTGGAGCTGGCCTTCCGCGCCCCCGGTGGCCTGTCGCGGGGTACCGCCCGCACCGCGCTGGGGGAGATGGGCGGCGGGGCCGCCCGCCGGGTCGGCGGCACGCTGATCCCGACCCGATACGGTTCCCCGTCCCGGATCGTCCCGTTCCCGTCCGGCCCGCACCGCGTCGGCGCGACCCGCTGGGGCGACCTGGTCACCGCCTACCGCTCGACCGGCATCCCGGACATCACGGTGTACATGCCCCTGCCGCCGGGGTCCGCGCTGGCCGGCGCCTTCCGCTTCGGCCCGCTGCGCGCCCTGGCCCGGGCGATGGTCCGCCGGGGCGGCCCGTCGGCCGAGGTGCGCGCGAGCGCGGGCAGCGAGGGTTGGGCCGAGGTCCGCGACGCCGCCGGCAACACCCGCTCGGCGACGTTCGCCGGCCCGAACGCCTACGCCCTGACCGCCGACGCCTCGCTGCGCGCCCTGCGGCGGGTCCGCGCGGGGGAGACGCCGCCGGGCGTGCATACCCCGTCGTCAGCCCTGGGCCCCGGCTTCCTGGGCACGCTTGACGGTGTGACGGTCGCGGCGGCGTGAGCGCCGCAGGACGGAGATGATCGCGTCGGTGACCGCGTCCGGCCGCTCGATCGGCAGCATGTGCCCGGCCTCGGGACACACCACTAACTCGGCGTCGGGCAGCTCGCGGGCGATCGTCTCGGCGCAGGCCGGCGGGGTGAGCCGGTCCAGCGAGCCGACCATCACCGTGACGGGCAGCCCGGCCATCGAGGCCAGGGTGTCGACCCGGTGGTGCAGGTCGACCGACGGCCGGAAGCCGCCGATCGCGCACAGCGGCACATTGCCGACCATCGACGCCGTGAGGGCCACCCAGCTGGTGTCGACGCGGTGGCCGAAGACGAGCCAGCGCACGCCGGGGGCGAGCAGCGGCATGAGCCGTCGGTGCGGCCGCCAGGCCCCGGAGCGGGCCAGCAGTCCGGCCCCTTGGACTTCCAGCACGCGCATCACCCGGGCCAGGCGAGGGCTCAGGCCGTAACTGGTGCGCGAGGAGCCCTCGGCGGAGGTGGCGATGAGCACGACCCCGACCACCCGGCGCGCGAAGGCGGCCGAGTGACGGTGGGCGTACTCCATGATGGCCATCCCGCCGAGCGAGTGCCCGGCCAGGACGACCGGCCCGCGCGGGACAAGTTGCTCGATCACTTCGGCGAGGTCGTCGCCGAGCTGTTCGAGGTTGGCGTCGGCACCGTGGGTGGCCGACGAGCGGCCGTGGCCGCGTAGGTCGAAGGCGAGCACCGAGACGGGAGTGCCCAGCCGGGCCGGGAGGTCGGCGATCTGCTGCCGCCAGAGGCGGTTGTCGAGCGTCCATCCGTGCAGGAGGACCACCGTGACGGGGCGGGGGTGACGGCCCACGGCGGGGTGGAGCACGCTGTACAGGCGGGCGCCGTCCTTGAGCCGCAGGGCCGAGGAGACGACGGTACCCATGGCCAATTGTTACCCGGAAGTACCTCGAATTACCCCGGTGATTCTGGGGAGCAATCCGGGAGTGAGACGCCGGACGCCGCCCGGGGTCGGATTCGGCGCGCCGCACGGCCCGCGGCGCCGCGCCCGAAACGCCGGACGCCGCCCGGGGTCGGACCCGGCGCGCCGCATGGCCTGCGCTCGCAACGCCGGACGCCATCGGGGTCAGACCCGGCGCGCCGTACGGCCCGCGGCGCCACGCTGGAAACGCCGGACGCCGCCGGGGTCAC